>JBIIFW010000026.1:0-16318 GCA_044236985.1 Bradymonadia bacterium
GTGACCAGTCGCCGGAGTGCATCGAACTCTGCCGAAAGCGTTTCGGGGAGCGCCCGGGACTAACCTACGCAACCAATGATGGGAGGACGCTCACGGGCGTTGCCGATCATTCGGTCGATTTCCTCTTCTGCTACGATTCCCTCGTGCATGCGGAGATCGATGTGATTCGGGACTATCTGAAGGAGTTCCGTCGCGTGCTATCGGAGGACGGCGTGGCCTTTGTTCACCACTCCAACCTCCACGAGTATGTGAGCTACTTCGGCCCCCGCTCCCACCTCCCGCGCTACACGAAACTCGCCCACCTCGGCCTGGTGGATAACCGGCACTGGCGAGCAATGAGTGTCTCGGCAGAACGTGTCCGCGAAGCTGCTCGCCAAGAGGGGGTGCATGTGGTGTCGCAGGAGATCACGGTCTGGTGCGGCAGCAAGCGGATGATCGATTGCATGAGCGTCTTTTCCCGTGCCGACGGCCGCCATACGCTGCCGACGCAGGTGGTGCGCAACCAGCACTTCCAGGGCGAGATCGACTCATGCGGCGCCGCCGCCGCCCTCTACGCGCCGCGCGGCCGCTGACAGGACCTAGAACGGGCTACTTTGCGGTCTCGGTGAGGATGCCGACCGTGGTTGCGCCGGCGCCTCGCGCGGCATCCATCACACGGACAGCGAGGCCGTACTTGGCGTCGTCAGCGGCATCGACGAAGACGGTCCGGTCAGCCCGCGCTGCGACCATGCGGCTGATGGTCTCCTCGATGGCGTCGCGCGGGATCTCGGTCGCGTTGGCGAAGATGCGGCCGTCTGCCTCGACGCGAAAGAGCAGCTGCGTCTGGTCCAAGGCAGGCGGCGTATCGGTCTTCACTGTTTCTGGGAGGTGAACGGTCAGCTTCTTCATCATGAGGGGCGTGACCACCATGAAGATGATGAGCAAGACGAGCACCACGTCGACCAGCTGTGTTACATGGAGGTTTGGCTTGTTGTCCTCAGCCACGCTTGTCTCCGTGCTCGAGGAGGTCGAGGAGTTCTCCGCTGGCGGAGGTCAGCGCCCGCTCCATCTCGTCGGCCAAGGCCGAGAGGCCGACCGGGAAGAGTTAGTCACACTGCATCTCGAAGACGTGGCGGTGGTCGTAGGCGAGCAGGCAGCGGTCAACGCAAACTGTGTCAATTCCGACACCTTCCTGCAGCACAGGCCCACCTGTTGCCCCGCGCCTTCCTTGACACTCCTCGCGCATGGGGAGTACGGCCCGAGCTCGTCTCTGGACGAGCCGCACGGACCCTCGCGCGGCCCCTCTCAGCGGCGAATTGTTCTCTTCGGCCCCACCCGCGGTCTGGCCTCGATGCGCCGCTTGCCCGTGTCGGCCCACTTCTGGCGAGTGACGATGTTCGATTGGCGCGACAAGACCGTCCTGATCACGGGCGGAACCGGCTCCTTTGGCAAGCAGATGACCTCTCATCTCCTCACGCTGCCCGTGAAGAAGGTCATCATCTTCAGCCGCGACGAGCTCAAGCAGCACGAGATGCAGCTGCTCCCGCAGTACAAGGACAAGCGGCTCCGCTGGTTCATTGGTGATGTGCGCGACCGCGACCGGCTCCACCGCGCCTTCGACGGCGTCGATGTCATCATCCACGCGGCGGCTCTCAAGCAGGTGCCCGCCTGCGAGTACAACCCCTTCGAGGCCATCCGTACCAACGTCATCGGAGCCCAGAACATCATCGACGCCGCCATCGACCGTGGCGTTCAGAAGGTGCTGGCCCTCTCGACCGACAAGGCCTGCAACCCGGTCAACCTCTACGGTGCGACCAAGCTCTGCAGCGACAAGCTCTTCATCGCCGGCAACCACTACGCCGGCCCCTCCGCGACCCGCTTCGCCTGCGTCCGCTACGGCAACGTCGTCGGCAGCCGCGGCTCGGTCGTCCCCCTCTTCATCGAGCAGGGCAAGCGGGGCAAACTGACCATCACCCACCCCGACATGACCCGCTTCTGGATCACGCTCGACCAGGGCGTCGCCTTCGTCGCTGCCTCGGTGGAGCGCATGGTCGGCGGAGAACTCTTCGTCCCCAAGATTCCCACCACCCGCGTGGACGACCTCGCCCGCGCCATCGCCCCCGAGGCCGAACTCGAGGTCATGGGCATCCGCCCCGGCGAGAAAATGCACGAGGTGATGATCTCCGAAGACGACGCCCGTATGACGCTCGACTGCGGCGACCACTTTGTCATCCAGCCCGAGTTCGGCTGGTGGCAGGGCGCCTCGTCGCTCAGCTCCGGCGGCACGCCTGTTCCCGACAACTTCCGCTACGCCTCAGACTCCGCTGGCCCCCACCTTTCGGTCGCCGAGATTCGTACGCTGCTCGGCCCCTGGCTCGCCCCCACATGAGCAACCAGCCCTTCCTACCCTACGGCCGACAGTGGGTTGACGAGGCCGACATCGCCGCCGTCGTCGAGGTGCTCCGCGGCGACTTCCTCACCACGGGGCCGGCCGTCGGGCAGTTCGAGCAGCGCCTCGCCGCCGCGACGGCCACCAGCCACGCCGTCGCCTGTAACTCTGGCACCTCGGCGCTGCACATGATGTATGCGGCCATGGGCGTAGGGCAGGGCGATGAGATCATCACCTCGCCCCTCACCTTTGCCGCCACCGCCAACGCCGCCCACTACCTTGGCGCCACCGTGAAGTTCGTCGATGTCACGCCCGACACCGGCAACCTCGACCCCGACAAGATTGCGGCTGCCATCACGCCCCGCACCAAGCTCATCGTCCCGGTCGACTTCGGCGGCCACCCCGCCGACTACGATGCCATCAACCCCATCGCAGCCGCCCACGGCATCGCCGTCGCCGCCGACGCCGCCCACTCCCTCGGCGCCACCTACCACGGTCGCCCCGTCGGAACCCTCGCCGCGGCCACCGAGGTGAGCCTCCATCCCGTCAAGCCCATCACCACGGCCGAGGGTGGCGCGGTGCTCACCGCCGACGCCGGCATCGCAGAACGCGCCGCCCGCTTCCGCACCCATGGCATTACCCGCGACCCAGCGCTGCTCTCCGCCGACGAAGGCCCCTGGTTCTACGAACAGCTCGAGCTCGGCTTCAACTACCGGCTCACCGACGTGCAGGCCGCGCTCGGCAGCTCACAGCTCGCCAAACTGGGCGCCTTCATCGCCCGCCGCCAGGCCATCGCCGCCCGCTACAACGAGGCGCTCGCCGACCTCGCCGCCATCGAACTTCCGACCGAGCGTCCCGGCATCCAGAGTGGCTGGCACCTCTACGCCATCCGCGTCCGCGATGCCGCCCGACGCCGCGCCCTCTTCGAGCGCCTGCGCGAGCTCGGCCTCGGCGTGCAGGTCCACTACCTGCCCGTCTATCGTCACCCCTGGTACCGGGCCAACGGCTACGCCGATGTGAACTGCCCCGTTGCCGACGACTACTACGCCCGCGAAATCTCGGTCCCTGTCTTCCCCCGCATGACCGACGCCGAGCAGGACTCCGCCATCGAGCGCATCCGCCAGGCTGTGAGCGAACTGCTGTGACCGGCCGCGCGGTCGTCATCGTGCAGGCCCGGATGGGCTCGTCGCGCCTCCCGGGCAAAGTCCTGCTAGACCTCGCCGGAGCCCCGATGCTTGACCGCGTCTTGGCCCGTTGCGCAGCCATCCCCGGTGTGGACGAGGTGGTCGTCGCCACCAGCCAGCTACCCGGAGACGACCCACTCGCCGACCATGTCGCCGCCCTCGGCCTCCGTTGTTTCCGCGGCTCGGAGAGCGATGTCCTCTCGCGTTACGCTGGCGCAGCCCGCATGGCCGAAGCCGACCTTGTGATGCGTGTCACCTCCGACTGTCCGCTGCTTGACCCCGCAGTGAGCGGCCGCGTCCTTGCCGCCCTGCGCGACGCCGACGGCGAATTCGACTACGTCAACAACACGCTCACGCCCACCTATCCGCGCGGTCTCGACACGGAGGCCTTCACCGCGGCCGCACTTTACCGCGCTGATGCGGAGGCAACGCTCCCCCGCGACCGCGAGCATGTGACGCCCTATCTCTATCTCGAGCCGGGCCGCTTCCGCGTGGGCCGGGTCTCTGACCATCGAGATAACAGCCACCTGCGCTGGACGGTCGATACGCAGGACGACCTCGACATGGTCCGCGCCCTCGTTGCGGCGACAGGCGACCCGATGGCCGACTACGAGACCCTCCTCGCAACCTGCAGCCTTCATCCCGAGATCGTCGCGATGAACGCAACCGTCCAGCAGAAGCAGCTCTAGGTCATGCGCCTCCTCGTACGGGCCGACAGCTCCTCACGCATCGGCAGCGGCCATGTGATGCGCACGCTCGCGATTGCCCAGGCGGCCTGCGACGCCGGCCACGAGGTGGCCTACGCAGCGGCCTCCATGCTCGACGGCCCTGCCGCCCGTCTCCGCAGCGAGGGGATCGACCTCCATCTCATCGACGCAACCGCAGGCTCCGACGCCGACCTCGCAGCGACCCTCGAACTGGCTCGCAACTGGCAGGCCGACCGCGTCATCGCGGACGGCTACGACTTCGATGCCCGTTGGGACGACGCCTTCGCCGCCGCCAACCTCGGGCTCCTGCGCGTAGACGACATCGCCGACCAGCCAGCCTACCGGCCCCGCTGGCTGCTCAACCAGAACCCCTACGCGCAGCGCTCCGACTACGCCGCCGACAGCCCCTCCCGCTTCTTCCTCGGCGCAGACTACCTCATGCTTCGGCGCGAGTTCCGCCGCGCGGAGCGGCCCCGTCGCGACCTCGCCGCGCGCCCCCGCCGCATCCTCGTCACCTTCGGCGGCGCCGATCCGGGCCACCACTCGCTTCCTGCCGTCGCCGCCCTCCAGCCCCTGCTCGGCCCTGGCGGCGAAATCCTGGTGCTCCTCGGCTCAGGCTACACCGGCCCTGCGATCCGCGAAAGCGACGGCCTCTCCGTCCTGCGCGATGTAGCCGACATGCCCGCGCTGCTGGCCTCCGTCGATGCCGCCATCGCTGCGGCCGGCAGCACAATCTATGAACTCGCCTGGATGCAGGTCCCGGCCCTCCTGGTGCAGACCGCCTCCAACCAGGCCCGCATCTGCGACTTTCTTGCCGCGACCCTGCCCGAACTCTGCCTCCGGCCCGAGGCCTCGCCACTCGACCTCGCGACAGCCGTTGCAACCTTGCTAGACTCCGCCTCCGCGCGTGGTAGCATGCTTTCCCGCTTCGGCGCTGCCTCGCCCGGCGACCCGACGCTCCGCCTCCTCGATGCCCTGGTCGCCCCATGACGCGCGTCAGCCTCCGCCCGATGACCGAGACAGACAGCCCGCAGGTCCATGCCTGGCGCAACCTGCCCGACGTCCGCCGGAACATGTACACCGACCACATCATCACGGCGGAGGAGCACGCCCGCTGGTTCCCCGGCGCGCTCACCGCGCCGGACCGACGCTACTGGATGATCGTCTGCGACGGTGAGCCCATCGGCGTCGCCAACCTGGTCGACATCTCCGCCCGCCACCAGCGCTGCTCCTGGGCCTTCTACCTCGGACCGGCCGACCTCCGCGGCAAAGGCATCGGCCGCGCCGTCGAGTTCCTCGTGCAGCGCGAAGTCTTCGAGACGCTCGGCCTCCGCAAACTCTGCTGCGAGGTCCTCGACTTCAACGCCGCCGTCATCGAGATGCACCTCAAGTTGGGCTTCGCCCGCGAAGGCATTCAGCGCGCCCACATCGTCAAGGATGCGGGGCCCTGCGACGTGCACCAGCTCGCGATGTTCGACCACGACTGGCAGAGCCGCAAAGCCGAGTTCGCCGACGAGCTGGCCCGCCGCGGGCTGATTGTCGACGACGAGGTGACGCCGTGACCTCGGCTCCCATCGCCGTCGGCGCCTCGGTCTCCACCGTGACAACCTTTGACGACGCCACCGTCCGCGCCTTCGCCGAGCTGAGCGGCGACCGAAACCCGCTCCACCTCGACGAGGAGGCCGCTGCCAAGGGCCGCTTCGGCCGCCGCATCGTCCATGGCGCGCTCGTGACCGCACAGTTCTCGCGGCTGCTTGCCTCCGACCTGCCGGGCCCCGGCACCATCTATCTCGAGCAGCAGTCCTTCTTCCTCCGCCCCGTCTTCGTTGGCGACACCCTCACCATCTCCATGACCGTCGTCGAGGTCGCTGCCGACTCGCTCCGCGTCGTCCTCGAAACGGTCGCGGTCAACGCAGCCGGCAAGCGGGTGGTGGAGGGAAGGGCCGTCGTGCTCCGACCAGCGCCCCAGGAGTCTCCATGAACCCCCAGATGACCATCGCCGGCCGCGCTATCGGCACCGGCCTCCCCACCTACGTCATCGCCGAAATCTCGGCCAACCACCACCAGTCGCCCGACAAGTTCGAACGGCTCATCAAGGCCGCCATCGCCGCCGGTGCCGACGCCGTAAAGCTCCAGACCTACACCGCCGACACCATCACCCTCGACTCCGACAACCCCGACTTCCGCATCAGCAGCGGCACCCTCTGGGACGGCACCACCCTCCACAAACTCTACCGCACTGCCTTCACCCCCTGGGAGTGGCATGCCGACGCGGCCCGCTGGTCGGCCGACGCTGGCTGCCACTTCTTCTCGTCGCCCTTCGACCACACCGCCGTCGACTTCCTCGAAACACTCGACGTTCCCGCCTACAAGATTGCCTCCTTCGAGTTGGTCGACCTGCCCCTCATTCGCCGCTGCGCGGCCACCGGCAAGCCGCTCATCCTCTCGACCGGCATGGCCTCGCTGGCCGAAATCGACGAGGCGGTCGCCACGGCCCGCGCCGCCGGCGCCACCGAACTCGCCCTCCTCAAGACCAACAGCGGCTACCCCGCGCCCCCCGCGGAGATGAACCTCCGCACCATCGCCCACCTGTCGGAGGCCTTCAACCTCCCCGTCGGCCTCTCCGACCACACGCTCGGCTACGCCGTCCCGGTCGCCGCCGTAGCCCTCGGCGCCTGCATCGTCGAAAAGCACATCTGCCTCGACCGCAACGACCCCGGCCCCGACAGCGCCTTCTCGCTCGAACCCGCAGAGTTCGCCGCCATGGTCGAGGCCATCCGCATCGCAGAGCAGGCTGTTGGCACGGTGAGCTACGCAGTCACCCCCAAGCAGGCGACGAGCCGCCCCTACCGCCGCTCGCTCTATGTCGTCGCCGATATCGCCGCCGGCGAACTGCTCACGCCCGCCAATGTGCGTAGTATCCGCCCCGGCTTCGGCCTCCACACCCGCCACCTCGAGCAGGTGCTCGGCCGGCCCGCCGCCTCCGCCATCGCGCGCGGCACGGCCCTCCGCTGGGAGCATGTAGGCTAACCTCAGCCGCGCCGCGCCAGCAGCTCCCGCGCTCCGCTCCAGAAGACCCAGCCTCCGATAGGCGCCAGCGCCAGGCAGGCCTGCCACGGCAGCGGTCCGTGCTGCGTCATCCACGGTGTGACGGCTGCGGCGAGAATCCAGCAGCCCGCCGCCACCAGGTTACTCCGGCTGTCTGCCGTGATGCGCTCCGCCTTCACCGCGATGCTCCGCGTGAAGTGCCAGAGCAGCGTGTAGCCCACCAGCGTGCCGAGCGCGGCGCCGAGCAGCCCCATCGGTGGGATGAGCAGCCAGACCGTCGCCACGCTGAGGAGGGCGGAGCCGATAGTGGCAGCAGGCAGTCCGGACACACGCCGCTGGTAGAAGAGGGCGCTCACCTCGGGGAAGTAGAGCGCCCAGGGGCCAGCCGCGAGCAGCAGCACGGGTGCCAACTTGGCAGAGGGCGCGAAGGCCTCACCGAATGTGAGCAGCACGAGATGGGGCGCCGCGAGGATGGAGAGCAGCAGCGCACCAAACGCCGCGCGCAGGTAGCCGCTCGTCAGCGCGGTCAGGTAGTCGCGGCGCGTCGGGTCGGCATGCCAGCGGGCCACCTGGGGGGCGATGGCCTTGTTCATCGCGTGCAGGCCGAGCGCAAAGACATCCACACAGAGGTAGGCGACGGCATACTGTCCGACCGCAGCGAAGCCGAGCATGGCGCCGATCACGAACCTGTCGGCGATGGAGAGCGCCCAATGTGCGAGCTGGTGCGGCAGCGACGGAAGCCCCAGCCGGATGGCCTCGTCGGCCCCCGCTCCATTTGGCCTCCCTCCCTGCGCACGATAGAAGGGCAGGGTGAAGGCCGCCGCAGCGAGCGCCGCGATGAAGCGGGCGCCAAAGAGCCAGGTAAGCCCCGCGCCGCCCAGCACGATGCCTGCGAAGGCAGAGACCACGAAGAGGCCGTTCGTCAGGAGGTTGAGCACGACGACCCGGCTCGCCCGCTCCTCGGTGCTCCAGATGGCGCGGGGCAATACCTGAAACTGCAGCGCCAGCGCGGTCGCCAGCAGCAGCGCCACCGTCGTCGTCTCCCACGGAGCCAGCCGGCCAGCCGCCCCGAACGCCAGCGCCACGCCGGCCGAGAGCGCAACCACCGCGGCGACCGCCTGCCCGAGCCTCCGCTGGCTCGCCGCAATCAACCCGGCCCGTGCCTCGTCCGGGCTATCGAGCCAGACCCGCCCCAGACTCGACGCCAACCCCAGGCTCGACAGCGTCGTCAGCACCGACAGCAGCCCCAGCGAGGTGCTCCAGACACCAAGCGGCTCGGCACCCAGCTTCCGGGCCACCAGTGGCATGAGCGCGAACGAAACCGCCTGCAGCAGCGCGTCCGACAGCCCGTAGACCACGAGATTCCTTCGGAGCCGCTGTCCCGCCGCTCCCGACTGCTCTGTCTGCGAACCTTCGCTCACGCGCCAAAACTCCGCTGCAATGCCAACGCCGACGCTACCCCGCCCGCTCCGCTTCCGCAATCGCGCCGGGCTGCCACAACCTTGCCCCGCCTCCCGCGCCTCGCCTATGCTGCCGGCTCCCGCGACCGCCCGGAGCCCCGTGTTCGCAGACAACCACTACTACGGCCACGACCGCGCCCTCCACCGCTACGCCGGGCTCGAGCGCCCGCTCCCGATCCCGGGTCGCCTCCTCCACGGCTGGACGCCTGAGGCCGGCTTCGCGCCCGCTCAGCTCGCGACCCGCTTCCCCTTCCTCGTCTGGAACCGCTCCAACCTCGACGGCTGCCGCGAGCGTGGCGCACGCAGCGTTGAGGCCATCGGCTCCCCCTTCCTCTACCACCTCCACGGCCGCACCCTCCCGCCGCCGACGTCGGACAGGCGGCTCCTCTACGTTCCCTTCCACTCCGCCGAGCAGGCCCGGGTGCAGGGTGCGACGCCCATGCGCGAACGGCTCGACTTCCTCCGGGCCCAGGGCTTCAGCCGCATCACCATCTGTGCCTACTGGCACGACTTTGCGCAGCCCGAGGTCCGCGCCGCCATCGAGGCGGAGGGCTGCCCCGTGGTCAGCAACGGCCACCGCGACACCACCCCCGACTTCCTCGACCGCATCGTCGCCAACCTTACCGACCACGACCTCGTCGCCACCGACCGGCTCAGCACCCTGAGCATCTACGCGCTCGCCGCAGGCCGCCCCGCCTTCGTCTTCGGTAAGACGCCCGGCATTTCACCCGGGCCCGACCCCGACGGCAGCCGCTGGGCCGCCCTCCAGCGCGACCGCTTTCCGGAACTCCTCTGGGACAACTTCGACGGAACCTGCCACCGCGACACCGCCCACCGTGAGCTAGGCGCCGAGTTCCTCCTCTCGCCCGAGGCGATGCGCGACCGCTTCGATTGGAACACGGTGTCGCTGCCCCGCCTCGGCGCCCGGTGCGCCGTCATCAAGGCCACCAAGTTCGCCACCGGCCGCTACCACGACCTCCGCCATCGGCTCACGCGCGAACCTGTTCCGGCCTGGCTCTAGTCCCTAGCCGTCTCGCCGCTCCCAGCCCCGGACCAGGAGAATCGCCGCAGTCGCGCCCACCGCCTGGCCGAGCAGGAAGCCAGGCACCGAGGCCGGCGCGATCCCCGCAAAGGTATCGGTCATGGACCGGGCCAGCGTCACCGCCGGGTTGGCGAACGAGGTCGAGGCCGTGAACCAGTAGGCCGCGACGATGTACCCCGCGACGGCGAAGGGCACCTGCGTCCCAGCGTTCCGCACCGCACCAAAGATGACCAGCAGCAGGCCAAAGGTGGCGACCGCCTCGCTGAAGACCTCCGCGCCGCTCGAGCGCAGGTGCTGCGATGCGAAGAAGAGCGGCTGCTCAAACATCAGGTGGGCCGCCATCACGCCGGCAAAGGCGCCGACCGTCTGCACCGCGACATAGGGCAGGAGCCGCTCCTTCGGCAGGCCGCCCCGCACCACCATCGCCACGCTCACCACCGGGTTGAAGTGGGCGCCTGACCAGCCGCCGAGCGCGTTGATGAGCGCCACAAGGATGCCGCCGGTTGCCAGCGTGTTGCAGAGCAGGGCGAGCGCCACATTCCCGTCGGCCAGCTTCTCCGCCATGATGCCGGAGCCAACGACCGTGGCGAGGAGAAGCGCCGTGCCGACGAACTCGGCAGCGAGGGCAGAGCGGAGAGAAACGGTCGACACAGCGATGCTCCGGATGGCGAGGCCATCGCCCGCTACCTCACGCGCGGTGCGCTGTCGAGCAGCCCGTTGCGGCCGGTGCGTGACTGTGCAAGAGCGAGGCAAATCCTTGGAAGGAGTCTTCATGCTACTTGAATGCACTGCGTTTTTTGCCATGAGCCTCGACGGCTTTGTTTCGCGCTCAGACGGCTCCATTGATTGGCTCGATGCTGCAGTCGCTGCCGCCGGCCCCGGCTCCGACCTGGGTTTCGGCGCGCTCCTCGCTTCGGTCGACGGCCTCGTCATGGGCCGCGTTACCTTCGAGCAGGTGCTCCAGTTCGACGGCTGGCCTTACGGCGACCTCCCGCTCCATGTCGTGACCCGAGGCGGTACCCTCATCCCCGACCATCTCGCCGCAACGGTGACCCAGTCGAGCGAGCAGCCGTCCGACCTGGTCGCGCGGCTCGGCAGAGAGGGGCGCCACCACCTCTACGTGGACGGCGGCCAGCTCCTCGCCGACTTCCTTTCCGCCGACCTCATCGACCGCCTCATCATCACCCTCATCCCCGTCATGCTCGGCGAGGGGCGCCGCCCCTTCGGGCCGCTTCCTGGTGACCGCGCCTGGCGCCACCTCTCCACCGAGGCCGACCTGCGGGGCTTCGTCCAGCTCCGCTACCGGCGCGACCGCGCTACGGCGTGAGCCCTTCGGCTGCACGAAGTCGCGCAACCTCCTCCGGCCCGCAGCTCAGCTTCTTCGCCAGCGGCGACTTCCGCTCCACCACCCGCCAGAAGGGGGCGACGCTCGTCACAACTGCACCAGCAGCCATAGCCTCCAGCGCCGCCTCGCTCGCAATCCGAAGAAAGATTCCAGCAGTCAGCGCGCAAGTCATTTGTGATCCATACTCTTTTGCGAGGTCATCGCGCATCTTCGCAGGCGCCACGGCCATGCCAGACGGGATGGCCCGGAGGTAGCCGTCGATGATGAGCGGCGTCGCGATGAGCATCGTCGTGCCTGCCGGCCAGCCAAGCATCGGCCGGTCAATGACGGTGATCTCAAACGGTCGGTCGCTCTGAAGCTTCTCGGTCCAGCTGCGTCGCGTTCTGCTCATGGCCGCTCTCTGCGTGCAAAGTGGTCGGGCCGCTGCTACGGGCCTCCTTCAATCCTCCTTCGCCTCTGGTGCGCTCCGATGCAACGCTGTTTCGCCGTGCTGCTCTTCGCCCTCTCCTTTGCAGCGCCCCTCCGCGCCGACACCCCGCCGCCCGCGCCACCCGCTGGGCCCGCGAGTCGGCTGGCCGTCGTAGGGCAGCTCATGCTCGACTTCCACTCCCGCAGGCTCCCCTTCGACAGCAGCGAGTGGTGGCTCAGCGGTCGCGTGCCGACTGCCAACGGCAAGGCGCCCGAGAAGGCCCGCCCCGTCTGGATCCAGTTCGGCTTCAAGGGCTGCAAACCCTGCGAAGAGCTCGCCCGGGTGGCCGTCCGAGAGCTCCCCGACGCCGAAAAGGTCTACATCCACCTCGACAACATCCTGCTCGGCAGCCCCGAGTTCCCCAACAAGCCCACCCTCTGGCGTGCCCTCGTCGACTACGGCGCCCAGCCGCCCTACCAGACCTTCACCATGCTCTACGGCAACGGTGAGCCCCTCCTCCAGGCCATGTGCGGCGAAGCTGCCGGCATCCCAAGCGCCATCCTCGTGGCTGCCGACGGCCGCGTGCTCTCGATCCTGAATACGCCTACAGAGACCGACGCCGTCGCCGCGATGGCCCTCTTGAAGGCGCCCTAGCCGGTGCTCTGCCGCTCGACCCTGCTCGGCCTGCTTCTTCTTCTCTGGCTCCTGCCTGCGTCGGGGAGGGCGCAGGTGCAGACCTTCTATCCGCTTCTCGCGGAGGGCGGCGACGAGGCGGAGCAGCTCTGCGCCCGCCGCTTTGCCCAGCCGCTGGTCCAGTCGGGCGCCTTCCGGCGGAGCCCCGACTCTGACGAACTCGTTCGAACCAGCACCTGCATCGGCGCCGTCGCGACGCCGTCCTCGATCCGGACCTGCGAGCTCTCCATGGCCAATATTCAAGTAGATTATCTGGTTCGATTTAGCCGCCAAAGTATCGGAAACGATGTTGTTTGGTCGGCAGATGTTGTCTCGCCCCAGCAGGGCGCCGCGGTCGTCTGGGCTGACGACCTCCGCCTCGCTGCCGCCGGTCCCGACCCTGCCGCGGAGGCCGCCTACGAGGCCTGCGACAGCCTCGGCCGCGCCTTCGGCTGCGCCCAAGGTCTGGCCGACCTCTGCCCCGCGCTCGGCGCCTTTGGCGCTCCGCCGCTCGCCGACCTCTTCGTAGAAGGTGGCCTCGTCGGCGGACTCGGTATTGCCGTGCCCGTCGCGCCCGCCATCTCCGAACCCGACCTGACCCCGAGCAGACCCCGCTGGTCGGCGGGCCTCACCACCCCGCTCACCGCGAGCATCGCCTTCGACGAGGACTACGTCGACAACCGATATGGCGACCGGAGCGGCGGCCTGGAGGGCTTTCAGCTCCGGCTGGGCTACCGGACAGACTCCGTTTTCGGCGGCGGCGTCGACCTCGTCGCCAGCCGCCACACGGGCTACGGCTTCGACGAGCCGAGCGACTATGACTGCGACGGGAGCTGTCGAGCGCTCCGCTCCTTCGAACTCGACCGGCTGGGCCTCGAGCTGGTTGTTATGTTGAGCTGGTTCGAGCTCGGCATGGGCGGCCATGTGACCCAGCTCTCCATCAATGGCGCCTCGCTCGGTACGGGCGGCTCCATGAACTACGGCCTCGCCTTCCTGCCGCTGCAGCTCCGCTACCTCCGCGCCGGACTCCGAGGCGACCTGCTGGGCGAGTTCGTCGGAGGCAACCAGATGTTCAACATGCAGCTCGCCTGGCAGCTCGACCTGCTCTTCTAGCTGGCGCCCGCCGCGCTGCTTGACACCGACCGCGCCTCCGCACAGATGCGCCGTGACAAATCGGTGACGGAGAAGAGACTATCATGCGGCATCTGACCAATCTGACCCTGACACTCCTCCTCGCGGCCTGCGGCGCCGACCCCGACAGCGATGGGGTGGGAACCGACACGGGGCTTCTCGATGGTTCTGGCGACGGCTCGGGCAGCGGCGCCGCAGACACCTCGGGCGATACCTCCGATGACGCCACCGACGGCTCCGGTGATGGCTCAGGCTCCGGCGACGGTTCGGGCTCAGGTGAAGGGTCGGGCAGCGGCGCCGCCGTCCCCGACCTGCTCGACCAGCCTACCGTCTTCGGCCTCGGCTGCGCCCCCGCCGGTCGCTCCGCAGCCTCTGTCATCCCCGACGGCGCGCCCAAACTCTCCGGTTACTCCGCGCTCGGCGGCCCCGGCGATGTCGTCCTCTACAACGGAGCAGCCGCCTTCGTCTTTCAGCGGGTCGACACCGCCCCCCGCACCTACTGGTACTACGGCGGCCAGCCCATCGACGCTGTCGCCATCGCCGACTGCGCCCAGGACGGCCCCGAGCGGTTCGACGAGATGGGCTTCATCCTCGGCAAGGCCCGCCTCGACTCCTTCGAGCAGTCGGTGCTCCGCGGCTTCAAGGCCGAGCGCCTCGAGGTCCTCTCGGACGGCAGTGACGGCGGCGCCGCCCGGGTTCGGGCCACCGGCACAGACGACTTCTTCTGGCTCATCGAGTTGGAACTCATCGAGCGGGCCCACGTGGCCGGCAACTCGCACGGCTACTCGCAGCCGCTCGGTTTCGACTTCCAGGTAGATTACATCCTCGACCCCGGCTCGCCCGTCCTCCGCATCGAGCTGACCGCCACCAACCGCAACGCGGCCCGCGCCGACCTGGTTGCCGGCATGGTCAACTTCTTCGGCGATACGAGCAGCCGGGCCAACTACAATGACAACAGCCTCGGCATCGGCGGCATCGGCGTGGCCGTTGGCGTGCCCTGGCTCGGCTCGGTCTCTCGCGACCATGCGCTGGCCATCGGCATGCTCAATGCCCAGCCAGGCCTCGTCTCCATCTCGGGGGTCGACGCGCTGGTGAACATCAACCAATTCCTGAGCGGCGCAGCGCTGGCAGCCGGCGCCTCTCGGACCGACACCTTCTTCCTCTCGGTCGGCGCCCACGGCCTGAACTCGGCCGTCATGCCCCTGCAGCGCTACCTGCCTCGCCCCTACACCGGAGCGAACTGGACGGCCGAGCCCGTCACGGTGCGCGCGGTCGATGGCGCGGGCGTGAGCGCGGGACCCGTCGAGGTTGTGGTCGAGATGCGGAACGGCGCCGGCGCCTGGCTGCCCATCAGTAGCTTCTGGACCGACGAAGAGGGGACCTTCACGGGCGAGATCCCCAAGTTCGGCATCAAGGCGCGCCGCCTGCGGGCCGTGGGTGAAGGGCGCGGCGCGTCGCAGACCTTCGACCTGACGGGCGCGGCCGAACCCATCGCGCTGGTCTTCGGAGACCGGGGCTCGGTCCGCGTCGATGTTCGCGATGAGGCGGGCGCCTCGATGCCGGCCCGTGTGACCTTCTGGCAGGGCGACGCGCTGGTGGCCGAGACCTTTGCGGGTACGGCGCCCAGCGACTTCCCGCTGCCGGTCGGCGACTACACGGTCGCTGTGGCTCGCGGATTTGAGTTCGAGCTCATCGAGCAGCCCATCTCGGTGACGGTTGACGGCGCCGAACTGAGCCTCACCTTGCGCCGGCTGCTCGACACGACTGGCTTCCTCTCCATGGACGGCCATGTCCACGCCGGTCCGAGCCCAGACTCGTCGGTCACCATCGCCGACCGCGCCATCTCGCTCGCGGCCGAGAATGTGGAGGTGGGCGTCTCGACCGACCACGAGGCCATCGTCCCCTGGTCGAGCACCTTCGCCGACAACGGCCTCAACCCCTGGGTCCGCACCGTCCTCGGCGAGGAGGTCACCGCACCCTTCCCGGAGCACTCCAACGCCTACCCCTTCCCGTCACGGGTGATCGAGGCTGCGCCGCGGGGCGAGCCTGTCGACTGGCGCTACAAGGACATGCCCGGCCTCTTTCAGGCCTCGCGCGACCGCGGCGCGCAGGTTGTTGGCTTGAATCACCCCCGACTCGGCTGCGGCTGGATGTGCGTCGTCGAGTACAACCGCATCACCGGCCTGCCCGATCTGGCCGACCCAACCCTGCTCGGCTACCCGGCCGACGCCCAGCTCTGGGGCTGGAACTTCGACACGGTCGAGGTGATGAACGACCACAGCCGGATCTGGAACGACCCCGCCAACCCGCGCGAGTCGGGCCTCTGGGACGACTGGCTCTCCTTCCTCAACCATGGCCACGCCATCACCGGGGTCGGGGTCACCGATGTCCACTCGCCCGTCACGGGCGGCTCACCCCGCACCTACTTCGCCGCGCCGACCGACGATGTCTCGGCCTTCAACGACCAGATGCTGGTCGACGCGATGCTCAGCGGCAAGGCGATGGTCAGTTCCGGCGCCTTCGGCCGGCTCTCAGCCAACGGCGCCACGCTCGGCGAGACGGCGGTTGCCGGCCCCGGCGGGTTGGTCAGGCTGCAGCTCCAGGTTCAGGCGCTGCCGCAGATCGATGTGGTCGGCATCCAGGTCTTCGCCAACTGCGACGAGGTGGCCTGGATTGCGACCACCAACCCGAACGGCCTCGTGAAGTTCGACGGAGCCATCGACATCACGGTCCCCGCCGACGCCCATATTGTGGTTGCAGCCCACGGCCTCAATCGGCTCCCGCGACCCTTCCCGCAGTTCGAGGCATCGAACGTCCCCCGCCTCTTCACCAACCCCATCTACATCGACGCAGAGGGCGACGGATACAACGCGGTGGGTGGCAAGAGCTGCACCTACTCCCTGGTCACCGACCATGCTTCGACCGGCCGCCGTGCCGCGCCGGCGCCGCTTG
>JBIIFW010000233.1:0-4610 GCA_044236985.1 Bradymonadia bacterium
GCCGCCAGCGAAGCGCCAGGAGTAGTCGAGTTCGACCTCGTCGAGACCGGGGACCATGGTCTCCATGTCGAGTTCGAGGGTGGGGATCAGGAGGTCGAGGTCGACGGGCTCGCCGAGCTGGTCGGCGCGGTCAAGCATCGCGCGGCGCTCTGCGAAGGGCTTCTCGATGAGCCGCTTGCCCGCGATGGCGGGGGTGAGGGGCATGACGAGGCCGCCGGGGGTGACAGGCGGGGCAATCGCGAGGTCGGCGAAGATGGCGAGCATCTGGTTGCTGTCGACCGAGGTGAAGGCGCCCTCGGGGAAGAGGATGCGGAGGCCAGAGACATCCGGAATGGCGATCGGCTGCAGGAGCGAGCCGGTGAGGGCGGGCAGCAGCGAGCCAAGAAGCGTGGGGAGGAGGCGCGAGAGGTTTGCAACCTCGGAGGTCTTGAGGAGCTCGCCGTTCCGGGGCTCGATGCGGGTGAGGGCCGCGGAGAGGTCGCCGAGCAGGATGAGGATCTCGTTGTTGGCCGTGACGTCGAGGCCCAGCGGTACCGCGAGGTCGGTGTTGAGGGTGAAGACGCGGACATAGCGCTCCTCGACGAAGGTGTAGAAGTCGAGGTTGAGGTTGTTGAGGTTGAGGGTGAGCAGCGGGTCGTCGATGGAGACGGTGCCGTCTGCGGCCGTGGTCGTGGTGCCGGCGCCGAGCGTGATGGTCGGAGCCTCCTGCGGACGGAGCTCGATGGAGACGGGGCGGTCAGCACCACCGGTCAGGTCGCGGAGGCTGGGCAGGACGGTGGCCAGCAGGCCGGTGGAGATCTGGGGGATGGTGTCGGAGCCAACCGAGAGGCAGAGGACGCCCGAGTTGTAGGCGCCCCAGCCTGCGAGATCGAGGACCTGCTTGTGGAGGCCGATACCGAGGGCGAAGGGCTGGCCCGCCGGTGTGGCATTGGCGTTGATGGCCGCCGAGGCGGGGACGCGATCCACCGGCGGGGGGTCGCGGTAGGGGACGCAGGGGCTGGGCTCGACGGCGGTTACGCCGACCTGACCGGAGAGGTCGAGGCCGGGCGCCGCGCCCTCGGTGGGACCCGTGCCGCGGGCGTAGTTGGCGAGGTTGAAGGTGAAGCCGAGGCCGGCGTCGAGGCCGGGCGAGACGGAGGCGAGCGCTGCGCCGAGGTCGATGGAGCCCGAGGCGCCAAGGTCGATGGGGCGGCAGGTCGTGGTGCCCGTGAGGTTGCAGGTGCCGGCGTCGCAGGTGGAGCCGGTGGGGCAGCTGTTGTCGGCTCCGCACTGGGTGCAGAGCGCGGCGTCGAGCTGCTCGGTGATGGGGCCGGTGAGCTGGTCTGCCACGAGGCCAGTGATGAGGCCGCTGGCCGCATTGAGAAGGGTGCAGAGGAAGCCGCCGCTCGCGCCGATGTCGAGTGCATCGGTTCCGATGACGAGCTGATCAGCGGGGACCGCGATGGCGACCTTCTCTCCCGGAGGGGCGCCGACATTGAACTGAACGACTGCGCTGACCGGCAGCGGGTTTGCCTGCAGCGAGATCTGGCAGGTCGCGCCGATCACGCGGATGGAGATTGTCTCGTCGAGTCCGAGGCCGATGTTGGCGACGATCTCGTTCGGTCCCCGGCCCTGGATATCGACCTGGTTGGGGTCGATGCAGATCTCGAGCTGGCAACCCGGCGAACCGTCGTTGCAGACATCTGAAGCCTGGGAGCAGATGTTGGCCGTGCCCACCACTCCGGTGTCAAACGCCGTGGGCGGAAGACAGAACGGAATGCCGCCCGAGGGGCAGGAGGTTGCGCCGCCGGCGCCGCCGAGGAGACTGCCGGCCAACGTGCCGACGTTGTCGCCAAGGAAGTCGAAGCCGCGCTGGGTCACGTGGACCTGGGCGCCCTGGGGAACCTGCGGTGCGTCGTCGGGGTAGACAAAGACGGGCGCGTTCGGATCGACGGGCTCGCCGCCACAACCACCGCAGCCGCCGCAGCCACCACAACCGCCGCCACCGCAACCGCCGCCGCCGTCGGCACAGGCATACAAGGCAGCCATCACAAAGAGCAGCAGGAGCTGACGACGGACCGAACTCGAGATCAGAGCACCCATTCTTCCTCCAACATCAACGAGGCCAATTGGCCCGCGCCAGAATATTCCACCAAACCTGTTCAATCTTCCCGCGTCGGGGAGGAGGTGTCAAGGCGAAACCCTGCGGCGCGATGGCCTCGGGCTGTGTCGTGTCACACAGTTCGTGACGCAGCGCGGCAGCGAATCAACCTCTCAGGACAGCGGCTAGAGGTAGTCGAACCAGCGGTCGTACCCTTCCCGGGCGCCCTTCACGACCTCGAAGAACTTCGACTGCACCAGGCTTGAAACCGGGCCGACCTTGCCGTCGCCAATCCTGCGGTTGTCGACCATGCGGACCGGCGTCACCTCTGCGGCGGTCCCGCAGAAGAAGACCTCGTCGGCCACATACATCTCTTCGCGTGCGAAGCGGGTCTCGTCCACCGCGACGCCGTTGTCGCGGAGCAGCGTGATGACCGTGTTGCGGGTGATGCCGCCGAGGATGGCAGAGCCGAGCGGCGCGGTCCGCACGACGCCATCGCGTACGATGAAGACATTCTCGCCCGAGGCCTCGCAGACGTAGCCCTCGTGGTCGAGCATGATGGCCTCGTCGTAGCCGGCAAGCATGACTTCACGCTTGGCCATGATGGAGTTCACGTAGTGGCCGACAATCTTGCCCTTGTTGAAGAGCGTGTTGGGGTGGATGCGCTGAAAGGAGGAGACCTTGGCCGAGATGCCCTCCTTCATGCCCTTGTCGCCGAGGTAGGCGCCCCACTGCCAGGAGGCGATGGCGACGCGGGTCCGGTTGGCGGTGGAGCCGAGGCCCATCGCGCCGTCGCCTACGAAGACGAGCGGCCGGAGGTAGGCCTCTGCCTGACCGTTGGCCCGCAGAAGGTCGCGAGAGGCCTGCATGATCTCGTCGAGCGTGTAGGGAATCTCGAGGAGCCCCATGTGGGCGCTCTCAAAGAGCCGGCGGATGTGCTCGCGGTGGCGGAAGATGTGGCTGCGGCCATCGGCCCGCTGGTAGCAGCGGATGCCCTCGAACATTCCGAGGCCGTAGTGGAGCGTGTGGGTCATGATGTGGACGTTGGCCTCGTCCCAGGGGACCAGGGCGCCATCCATCCAGACAAAATTCGCGCGAAGTGAAGACATGAAGCGGTCCTTGTACAGGTCTGCCCAAGCGGGATCAGACTGTCCGCCGCGCCCCTACTCTCTGGGTCGATCGGCGCAAGCAAAACCGCTGACGCGAGGCGTCAGTTATGGCTGACCTGAACCGACCTGCTGGTCACTAAAAGGTAGATGAGTCGGGCGAGCCGCTCGTCTGCAAGGAAGGGGCCGGCGGCGCGACGATTTGCGAGACCTGGCGCCCAGCCGGCGACCAACGCGGCCTGCGCGGGGGTGAAGTCGGCGTGAGGCAGCGCGATGGGCGGCTCGGCGGTCATGGTAAGGCGTGCCGTCGACAGCGCGGTCGCCAAACCATGGAGTTCAGAGAGCGGCAGAAGGTGGCGGATGCCCGCCCAGAGCATCTCGCCGAGCTGTGGTGCACCGGCGACTGCCTGCTCCTCCACGAAGGGGAGCGCGCGGAAGCCAAAGCGCCCTGCCCGCCAGCCGATTAGCCCCTCGACGCGCAGGCGGAGCTGCAGCCGGAGGAAGGTTTGCACGTCGGCCGCACTGACGAGCCCGGACGCAATCAGCGTCGCACCAAAGAGGCTCCCCGAGGCCCTGGCCTCTGCGGCGATCCGCTCGGCGCTCTCCGGCGAGAGCCTGCCATCGGAGACCAGAAGTGCGCCCAACCGCTCCTCGGCGCGGTTGCTCCGCGCGGCGACGACAGCACCCGACAGGAAGACGACCTCGAGACGTTCGGCCTCGCTCGCAAGCAGCAGCGAGCCGTCGTAGCCCGCGATCGCGGCACTCGCGAGGACGGTGGCGATCGCATGGTCGTCGAGCGAACCGTCATCTGGGACAAGGTCGGGGTTCCAGCTGTTCCAGGCGGGCGCATCGAGGGCGGCGATGTCGGGGAAGGAGTCGACCTCGACGGTCGGCGGGAGGCCAGGCGGGTTACCGCCCTCCTCAAACCGCTCGTCGGAGAGGTCCTCCTCCACGCCGAGTTCATCGGCGTCGAGGATGGGGGACTCTGCCTCCGTCGGGGCGTCGAGTTTGCTGCGGTCGGCGGTCGCGACGGTGCGCGGGAGCTCCGATGGGGAGGAGTCGGGGAGCGCAACAGGCGGCAGCGCCCAGGCGGCACGCTGCACGAGTTGGAGCAACGCCTGCGGGTCGACCGGACGAGCGAGGACATCGAGCAGACCGTAGGTGCGCTTGAGGAGCTCGCGGTGGGTGGGGGTTGCGAGAAGTTCGCTCGAGGCGATGACCGGCAGGCCGGCCTCCTGGCAGGCGAGCAGCAGTTGGCTGCGGTCGAGCATCCCTGGCGGCTCTACCTGCACGACGAGGATGGCACGGGCGGCGATGGCGACCTCTTCTCCGATGGCCACGACCGAGGGGCGATAGCCGGCTGCTGCGAGGAAGGCCTCGAGGGGCGCGGCGGCGGCCGGGTCGGCGTCGAGGATGATGACTGG
>JBIIFW010000234.1:0-4603 GCA_044236985.1 Bradymonadia bacterium
AGGCGTCGGTGCCATCGCGCACAAACCACCTGTGCAAACTGCCGCAGGCGATGGTCCACAGGCCGCGGCAGCCTTGCACACAACCTTGTCTCCGCAGTGCGCCCGCTCCCCCTTCTGCCACGCCTCCAGCTCCTGCTGCGTCGACCGGTTCACCGCCACCCAGGGCCCCTCGCAGCGCGCAGCACAGCAGAGCTCCGCCGGCTTCGACGACGGCGTCGGGATTGCGCGGCAGTCACCATCCACATCGCACCGCTGCGCCGAACCATCCACCGTCGGCCAGGCCTCCGGAATCGCCACAGCGCACAGCCCCGCCGCACAGACCGCCGGCGGCGGCTCCTGGCTAAGACCGCAGACCGGCGAGGTCGTCGCGCAGGGGCCGCTCTTGCTCAGATGCGCCACGCAGTCAAAGGCATGCGCCGTACGCCATTTCTTGAGCAGCTCCCAGCTCGCGAGGTTAATCGCCTCGTAACGAAGGTCGCACCCGTAGGTGTAGCAGCACTCCACCTCCGCGCTCCAATCCGATGGCTGATGCAGCCGGCACTCCGCATCCGTCTTGCACCGCTGCGCCGCGGCCACGACGACGGGCGGCG
The DNA here is from genome assembly GCA_044236985.1 of Bradymonadia bacterium. Taxonomy (GTDB): domain Bacteria; phylum Myxococcota_A; class Bradymonadia; order REDH01; family REDH01; genus CAIWGR01. Next base: position 591 of record JBIIFW010000234.1, read on the forward strand.
TCGACTGCGCGAGCAGGGTCTGCTCGTCCACCTCGACCGCCGCAGAGCCACTCCCGCTGCCACTACCGGCCGGCACCTCGGCGCCACGGTTGCAGCCCGCAACCAAGAGCACCAGCAGCGCGCCGAGCGCACCAGCCTGTCGGAGCCGCCCCATCGCCTAGTGGCCCTCCATCGCAGCAGCCAGCGTCCGGCGATCTGCCTCCGACAGACCCGTCGACGCCCGCTGCAGCAGCTCCCACTCTTCGCGCGCATGCTTCACAAAGTTCGCATCAAACCGGGCGAACATGACCACAAAGGCATCAAAGTTCTGCGTCAGCGCCTCGTCGCCCTGCCCCAGCATGTGCGACATCCGGCTCACCACACCGCACATCCGATCGTGCGCCAGCTCCAGCTCCGCCACCGACTCCCTGCAGTCCGGCATCTTCTCGATGAGGAAGGGAAACAGCGTCACCTCCTCATACTCGAAGTGGGCAAACAGCTCCTCCTGCGCCAGCTCCATGAAGCTATCCAGCGGCTCACGCAGCTCGGCCGCCTGGCGGTCGCCGCGCAGCACCTCCTGAATGCCCGCGCGCAGGTCGTCGACCAGCCGCGTCAGGTGGTGGTGATCATGCTCCAACTTCTGGACGGGGTCCAACTCGTGTGACATCTTCCACTCTCGATGGATAATGGGCTCTGGACACCCTCCGAGCCCGCGGCCACGCAACCCTCTCCAAGACTGCAACACGGCTCGGTTGTGTCCCAAGAGCTCCTAGCATCTCACGCGACCATCCGCATTCCCGAATTGCGGAATGTCGCCGTCACCGAGCGTCTGGTCGCCATCATCGACCACCCGGCCTTCCAGCGCCTCCGCTCCGTGCGGCAGCTCGGGCCCACCCACCTCGTCTACCCCGGCGCCGTCCACACCCGCTTCGAGCACTCGCTCGGAGCCTACGACATGGGCCGCCAGTACCTCGCCTCGCTCCTCCGCGACCCCAACGTCGCATCCTCGCTCACCGAAGAGGACATCACCGTCTGTCTCCTCGGCTGCCTCCTCCACGACCTCGGCCACTACCCCTTCGCCCACAGCCTCGAGGCCATCCACCGCAAGGGCGGCGACACCCCGCGCCACGAAGACCTCAGCGGCTCCATCATCCGCAACTCGGTCGCGCCTCGGACGAAGGGTCCCTCCATCGCCTCCATCATCGAGAAGCAGTTCGGCCTCGACCCCGCTGAGGTCATCTCGCTCATCAAGCACAAGCCGATTCACCACGCCCGCCCGGAGCGCCGGCTCGTCGCCACCATCCTCTCGTCGGGCATCGACGCAGACAAGGCCGACTACCTCGAGCGGGACGCCATCCACATGGGCGTCGGCTACGGCCGCAACATCGACCATGCCCGCCTCATCGGCAGCCTCTGCGCCAGCCCGGCCGGCGACTCCATCGCCATCTCCGACAAGGGCCGCGTCGCCGCAGAAATCCTCGTCTTCTGCCGCTACACCATGTTCTCCGAAGCCTACTGGCACCACACCGTCCGCGCAGCCAGCGCCATGATGGAGCGGGCGCTCGCAGACTTCCTCACCCGCGACAACCCGAGCCGCGAAGACCTCACCAGCATCCTCCTCGCACGCTCCGACGACGCCTTCATCCAGTGGCTCGTCGACCACTCGCCCGCCCACTCCGCAACCCACCAGCTCCTCGGCGCAATGTCCGGCGGCTCACGCGCCCTCTACAAGCGCATCCTCACGCTCAGCCGCATCAAAGAGGGGCGCGACGAGCAGAACGCCTACGAGCGCATCTACCACCTCACCCCCGAACAGCTCGACGACCTCGAGGTCCGCCTCCGCGCCACCCTCGGCCGGCTCCTCGGCAAGAAGATCGCAGCCCACGCGCTCATCATCGACACGCCGCCCCGCGACAAAGACCGCATCGAGTCGGTCCTTGTGGTTTCGCACGGCTCGACCCAGGCCACCGCCACACCCCTCGACCAGCTCTCTCGTGTCGTCCAAGGCATTGGCACCGACTTCATCAAGGTCGTAAAGAAGATCCGCCTCTTCGTCGCCCCCGAACTCCGCGCGCAGCTTTTTGAAAGGTGCCCGCCGGAACCCGTCCGCGCCGAACTCCTCGACACCATCCTGAACTACAGCCCCACCGAATCAGCGCAGCAGCGCCTCTTCGAATAACGGCCAACGCCCCGGCACTCCCCGCTCATGTCGCAGCCCCCCGCAAAGACCAACCTCCTCGCAGAGCAGCCCGCACCCGCAGCCAAGCTCTCGGCCTTCGACTTCATGAGCTCCGACCGGCCGCTCGACGCCCTGCTCCCGCAGCTCAAAGACAGCTACATCCCCTTCGCGCCGATTCATCCTCGCCTGCTCGAGATGGCAGACGACCCGACCGACGCCCAGTGGGTCATGCTCTGGTGGGGTGACCTCCCGAGCGAGCCGCTCCTCTTCAAGCAGCTCGCCAAACTGGTCGAGGCCACCCTCCTCGCCGAGCTCTCGCGCACCCCTGAGCAGCGCCGCGGCCGCAACCCGCGCTACACCGGCCTCCACCTGCTGCAGCTCACCGAGACCCGGCTCGACACCACCAAGCCGCTCCGTCCCTTCGCCTTCGCGCCACATGCCGACCGCACCACCGCGCAGGCCTGGATGCCCATGGTCGACCGCGAGGCCAAGCGCACCGGCGTCGCCATCCCGAGCGAGCCCATCACCCACTTCTCGGTGCAGATCCAGCACCCCGCGGGCGAGCTTGGCGCCAAGCTCGAGCAGGTCGAGGCGATGCTCCGCGACCGACTCGCCGACGAGATCTGGGGCAACACGCCGGGCGTGCCGAGCCGCCTGGCAGCGACCTTCATCGAAGAGGTCTTCCACACCAAGATTCCGCCCACGCTCGACGGCCTCCGCACCCTCGAGATGCTGCTCGTCTCCACGCAGACCGGCGTCATCCGCTGGATCCCGCCCATGCTCTTCCAAGCGCTCTGCGACTTCATCGGCGTGCTCGGCCAGACCCTCTTCGACCGCGACATCGCCTGGGCCCTCTGCGAGCCCGACGGCGACTTCTGCACACCCCCGCTCCTCCGCCTCGCGCTGGCGAGCGGCAAGCACATCCACATCCCCATCGGCCTCCATCTGGTGCAGTGGTGCCTCCTTCCGCTCCAACCAGGCGAAGAGGCCGCCTCCCTGGCCGACTGGGTCGCCGACCAGTTCACAGGCGCGGAGGCCTAACCGCCCCGCACGAGCCTTGGCCCGGCGGAAATGGTGCGCGACCTTAGAGGCCGAGCCCGAACCCTTGCCTGTCGTGAGGTTTGCGATGACCGCCGCCGAGAAGTTCTTGAGCCTGTATGACGAGCTGGCCGCGCTCCCCGAGGCGATGCGCGGGGAGGTCATCGCGGGCGTGCTGCACACCTCGCCCCCGCCCCAGCGTTCGGAATCAAGCGGCCGGAACCGAAGCAACCACCGACCTCAATCGCCACTTTGGCTCGCGCCGCGGCGGCCCCGGCGGCTGGCTCTTCCTCACCGAGCCCGAGCTCAGGCTCGGCAGCGATACCAGCGCGCCAGACGTGCTGTGCCCCGACCTCGCCGGCTGGCGTCGCGAGCGGCTGCCCAACCTCCCCGCAGCGGCGGCGATCGACCTTGCCCCCGACTGGGTATGCGAAATCCTCTCGCCCTCCACCGTGCGACAAGACCGCGGCCTCAAAGCAGCCCGCTACCTGCTGCACGGGGTCTCTTGGATGTGGCTCATCGACCCAGACGCCAAACTGGTCGAGGTCATGGAAGCACGCGACGGCCGCTGGACGCTTGTTGGCCTCTGGCCCGGCGAGGCGGGAGATGGCCGCGACGCCCGCATCCCACCCTTCGACGCGATCTCCATTGACCTCAATGGCTGGTGGATTGATTGAGGGGGTGAGGGGCGAGCGGCGATCGGTCGCGCAACGGGCGGGTCGCAGCTGCCTGATGCCCCTCCGATTGGGCCGAGAGCCGCCTCCCTAGGTGACTGGGTCGCCGACCCATTCACGGATGGTAGAGACCTAACCCCCCT
>JBIIFW010000235.1:0-4585 GCA_044236985.1 Bradymonadia bacterium
CCCGCACTACCGCGCGATGGTCAGGCGGAGGAGCTGCTGCGATGCCGGAATCGGAGCGCCGTCGAGCGCCCAGACTGCATCGTCGCCGACGGTCAGCGTGGCGCCCATCACAGCCGGGCCGAGCCGGGCGTTCAGCAGCGAGAGGTCGTCGAGGTCGGGGAGCCGGGCGCCATCTTCCGCGCTGTGGCAGCCGAGGGCGAAGCGGGGCTTCACGAGCGCCACGATCTCGGCGAAGCCGTCTGCATCGAGCGTGAAGTAGCCGCCGACCGGGCCGATGAGCAGATGGATGGGCCGCTCGCGGAGCCAGCGGAGCAGCGGGCCTTGGGGCCGCTCGCCCAGGTCGGAGAGATGGACGATGGTGGCGCCCCCCGCCTCGATGCGGAGGAGCGAGACAAGCCCCGTCCGGAGCCTCCCGCCATGCTCGTCGTGCGGTGCCGTGAAGGTCTCGATGACGAGCCCCTCTTCACGGTGCTGCTGCGCAATGCGGCGTGCGCTCGGAATGGCGTGGGTCGCGTTGTGGTCGGCATGCTCGTGCGTGCAGACAACGCGCGAGTAGCGGTCGGGGATCGGTCGCCCCGGAAGCAGGCCGCCGAAGCCGCCGGCCTCGAAGGGGTCGATGCAGAGCGAGGTGCCATCCGGCAGGTCGAGGCCGAAGCAGGCGTGGCCGTGGAACCGGATGGTGAGCATCAGTCGATGACCCCGCCGCCGCTGGCCTCAGCGGGCGCAGGAGCGCTCTTCTTCTGTGTGCCGGGCGCCGGCGCCGGCTTGCAGTTGGCCGAGAGCAGGATGAACTTGTTGTTGCCGGTGTAGGCCTCGTGGACCGTCTCGCGCTGGCCGACGGGCAGGTCGTTCCTGAAGGCGGTGGCCCGTCCACGCTCCATGATGGCGTAGAAGCAGCGGGCCTCGTTGTGCTCGACGAAGTGTTTGACCTGCTCGGTGTCGGCGAGCGGCACGATCTCGTTCTGCGTGTAGTAGGTCTCGCCCCGCCAGTTGAGCTTGTAGGAGATGGCCGGCTCCTTGCAGTAGCGCTTCATGGGGTGGGCGCCGGGCGGCGGATCGGTGGGGGTGCACTGGGCGTAGTAGGCATCCCAGAGGCCGGCCTGGCTCCAGCTCGGCGAGATGGTCGCCATGTAGCCGTTGAGGGTCCAGCCGGCCGAGGCGAGCGCAGTGAGGCAGAGGAGGATGGTGCCGGCAAAGACCACCTTCCGCCTGCCTGGGATGGCCATCAGCAGCAACGCCACCGCGAAGAGGGCGTAGAAGCTGCCCATCGCCAGGCGGAAGCCGGGGTTCCATTCCGCAGCGTTCCAGAGCCGGTCGTAGCGGTAGGTGAAGAGGTTCTTGAGGTGCTGCGGGTCGGCCAGCAGGTCGAAGCCGATGACGGCGAAGAGGGCGAAGGCCGAGGCCAGGAGCGGCCAGTGGAGGCGTTTGGAGAGCCGGCCCTCGAGCAGGTCATCCACGAAGAGCGCAGCCAGGATGGCGATGGGTGGCACCGCGGGGAAGATGTAGTGGTGGAACTTGGTGCTCGACAGGGTGAAGAGGGCGTAGGCGACGCCGAACCAGACGAGGAGCATCCAGCGGGCCCGCTGCTGGTCGCGCTCCTCGTTGTCGGGCTCGGGCGAGAGGGTGCGGGCGATGACGGCCGGCAGGAAGGAGCCCCATGGAAAGAGGCCGTAGCCGAGCCACTTGATGAAGTGCTCGAAGGAGCCGGTGTCGATCTGGTGGACGCCCTCGGAGAGCCGCTTGAAGTGGTCATGGATGATGAAGCGGTCCCAGAAGGAGCCGCCGATACCGCCGTGACGGGCAAACATGGCGCCATACCAGGGGAAGCCGACGAAGAGGGCCACAAGGATGCCGCGCGGAATCTCGGCCCGCATGAGGAAGGACCAGTCGCGTGAGACAGCGAGGTAGCCCAGAATGATGACGCCCGGCAGGGCAAAGCCCAGGATACCCTTGGCCATCGTGGCGAGGCCGACGAAGGCGTAGAAGAGGAAGAGGTAGAGCTGGCCTCGGGTGCGGCTGCTGCTGCGCACCACGGTGAAGTAGACCACCGCCATCATCAACAGGTAGAGCAGGAGCTGGCTGGGGCCCCAGGCGAAGGCCTTCTCGACGACATTGAAGGCGGGGTTGGTGGGCCAGGTGGTCTGCCGCATGAGGATGGTGTGGAGCTGCGGCACCATGAGCGCCGCGATGCTCCCCAGGAAGAGGTTCCAGGAGAGCCGGTCGACAGGCTCGTTGCGGTCGCGGGCGAAGGCGCCGAGCATGAGGCAGCACATAGCCACGGTCAGGAGCCCGACGAAGGGCATGTCGGTCTGCGCCTGGCGGCCGAGCATGGCGTAGAAGGGGCTGGTCATGAGGGCTGCGGCCATGAGGAGGCCAACGCGCCGGTTCCAGATGCGTGCGCCCATGAAGTAGGCTGCGACCACACCGGTGATGGCGATGAGTGCGGTTCCGATGCGGATGGCGAAGTCGGAGAAGCCGAAGAGCTCGGTGCCGATGCCCATCATCCAGAGCAGGAGGACCGGCTTGGAGAAGAAGAACTCTCCTTCCGGGTTCTTGCCAGGGATGGACCAGTGGGAGCCCCACCAGGGAGAGATCCAGTCGCCCCGCTCGACCATTTGGCGTCCGACCTCGCCGTAGTGGACCTCCCAGGGGTCCCAGAGGCCGAAGCTGCCGAGGCCGGGGATGAAGAGGAGGATGGCGGCGGCGAGAACGGCGAGGCCGATCTTCCAGTCCGCGAGCGCGCCGGGAGAGGTGGCCGCGAGGAGGCGGCCACCGGGCGTCGGGCTCGCCGACGGCCCGCTCGGGAGGAGTGGCGGCGCGCTGGCCTCGCCTGCCTCTGCGGCCTCGCCCGACTGCGCTACCTTAGGCTCATTGTCGTCTGTTGGCGCGGGTTCGATCTGCGGCTCGTCGGGCAGGGCAGGTTCGCTGGGCGAAATGGGCTCGTTCTCGTCGGTCATTCCACTGCTCTGGGCGGCAAACAGGGGTGCAAACGAAGCGGCACCGCGCGCTAGGCGCGACTAGGCGACCCACCCCGTCAATGCAAGGCAGGGCGCAGCGGCACAAATCCTCCACGCCGTAGAGAATAGCGGTTGGGCCGCGTCAAAGTGGTGGCCTTTGCTTGCCTCTGATCGGCGGTAGCGTGTATCGACTTCGGCCTGCGCCGAAGCGAGAGTTGCCGACAGGCAACTCCGGATTGGGCAAGTTGGATTCTGTCATGGCACGGCGACGTGCCCGCGAGAGGCTCGTCAGCGCATGATTCTACTGATTGATTCTGATGAGCGTTCGCGCCGGCTTACCGAACTCAGCCTCCGTAAGGCCGGCCACCCTGTGAGCGGCGTTGCGAGTCTGGCCGAGGCCGGCACCGCGCTCCGTTCGGCCCCGCCGACGCTCGTCCTGACCGAGGCCCGCCTCTCGGATGGCTCGGCGCTCACCCTGCTTGCACAGCTCAAGGCGGGGGGCCGCAACCTGCCCGTCATCGTTGTCTCGGATGGCAGCGATGCCAGCCTGCCTGCCGCGGCGCAGGCCGCCGGTGCCGCCGATGTGGTGGCGCGTCCGCTCCAGATCCGCGAGCTGATCGCCCGGATCACCGGTATCCTCGCACGGGCAGCCTCGCTTGGCGTCGCGACGCCCGGCGCCGAGCTGACCGGCGATGTCGACGGCACCACGCTGATCGAGCTCCTCCAGACCATTGCCGGCGACCGGCAGACTGCCGTCCTCCGTTTTCAGCATGGCGCGCTCTCCGGCACGCTCTACTTTGAGCAGGGCGAGCTCATCGACGCCACGGGCGACCGCACGCAGGGGCTCAGTGTCCTCCGCCGCATGATGACCTGGGAGACCGGCACCTACCGGCTCCGCGCCGCCGCTTCGACAGGTCGCACCCGCACGCTCCACCACACCATGGACGAGCTGCTCAACGACGCCGTCGACTATGCCTCTGCCTGGGGCACTGCGTCCGCGCAGGTGGGCGATCTTTCGCGCACCTACACCGTCGATTATCCCGCTTTCGTGGCCCAGCTCGGCCAGCTCCCGCCCGAGGCCAACACCCTGGTCCGCCTGTTTGACGGCATCCGTTCGCTCGAAGAGGTGGTGGCGCTCGCCGATATCGACGACCTGCTCGGCTGCCAGATTGCGGGCCTGCTCCTCCGTGGCGGCATCCTCGTTCCCTCCAAGGACACCTACCTCGGCGACGAGGATGGCTTTGACCGCATGCCCACGGGCCAGTTCAACCAGGTGACCTCGTCTGCGCAGCGGCCCGCCGGTCAGGTGGGCGCCTGGCTCAACGAGGCGTCTGCTGCGTCGCCGGCCGCCGATCCCGCGCTGCTGGCCCGACAGGAGCAGGAGCGCATCGCCCGCGAGCAGGAGGTTGCCCGCATTGCGACCGAGCGGCAGCGGGCCATCGAGGAGCAGCGCCGCGCCCATGCAGCCGAGCTGCAGGCGCTTGCAGAGGAGCAGGAGCGGCTCGAGCTCGAGCGCGGCATGCACGAGGAGCTGGCACAGTCGGAGGCCGAACTCATCTTGAGCGAGGCTGAGGCCCGCGTGAAGGAGCTCCGGGCGACCGCTGAGCGCCGCACGAACGAGCTCGCCC
>JBIIFW010000236.1:0-4582 GCA_044236985.1 Bradymonadia bacterium
GCTACGGCCGGTGCCGCCACAGAGCAACTTCTCCGCCGTCGGGTCTAGAAGCCCGTGAGCGAAAAGTGCATCAGGTCGCGGGTGCCGCCGCCAATCTCACCGCCCCACTTCCAGCCCACAGACTGGGTCATGATGCGGTAGGGGATGCCGCCGCGCACGACCGAGGTGGAGGGACGAGCGACCGGGTCCCATGCCCCGCCGACGGCGAGCCGGCAACGGCGGAGCCCCTCCAGCGTCACCGGATTGATGTTACAGCCAGCGTAGAGCCCGTTGTGGCGTGCGTTGATGTCGATGGCCGTGCCGTATCCGTGGTTGCTCATCTGCGTGCGCATGCCGTCGACAATTGCGCCGCGCGTCCGCCCCGGCCGGTAGCCCTCCAGGTCGATGATCGTGAAGGCGCCGCCCGCGGCCATCTCCTCCAACGCCTTGCCGAGCTTGCTGGCGTAGACGTCGCAGACCCGAACCGGCTTGATGTTCGGCCAGCCGTGGTCGGCCGGTCGGAGCCAGACCTGGTTCTCTTCGCAGACGGAGCAGCGGGCGTCGTTCGGGTCGATCTCATCGCCCTTCAGCTCCCCGAAGGTCTTGCTAATGGTGCGACGGTTCACGCCCGTCTTCCGCTTCATGCTCCACTGGTAGGTGGTGTAGTTGCAGGCCTGCGATGGCGGATGCCGCCGCGTCGGCTCCTCTGCAGCGGCCGGCTCAGCCGCAATCGACTCCGCCGAAGCCGAACCCTCGAGCGCAGGCGCCGAAGCCGAACCCTCTGCCGGGGCGGCCGAACCTTCCGAAGCCGAACCCTCGACCGCCGGCGCAACCGCCACGGACTGCAGCAGGGGCGCAACAGCCGGTTCGGCCACAACCGTCACGGCCGTTCGGGCCACGCAGGCGGTCAGCAGGAGCAACGGAAGCGCAGCGCGTAGGCGAAACACGATGGCCCTACTTCTTCTTCGCTCGGCGGTTGACGGGCGGCGCATCGAGCACCTCCATCGGGATGTCGTCGTCGCCGTTCACGTAGGGCGCCGGCCAGACATCGCCGCGCCGCTTCACGTAGGGCTCCTTGAGCCAGGCCTGGAAGTTCTGCGCATCCTGCATGTTGTAGCGGTAGTCGCCGTTGGTCCGCTTCGACGCCGCCGTGCGGAGAATCCAGGAGTTCTCGTCAAAGTTGAGACCCGCCATGTTGGTCCGGAACTGGTCCGAGTAGGGCCAGTAGTCCTCGGCGTTCGACATGTAGACGGCCCGGATCGGCACATTCACAGCGCGCGAGGCATTGCCGACGCCCGTGAGCCCGTCGGTGTCGAGCAGGTTCGAGATCATGGGGCGAACACGGCCGCCAAGCACCATCTGGCGAACATGATTGTACATCGCTGCATCCGACACGAAGGTTGGAATCTTGTAGTTCTTCGCCATCGCAATCAGCCGGCTCATCCGAACATCCACCTTGTAGCTGGCGGCATCGAACACCTGCAGGATGAGCGCCTTCTCGGGGTCGGTCGCGAAGTGCTCCGCGATCATCGCCCGCGACGCCGCCCGGTTGCGCGTCCGCCACTGGCTGACGAAGGCCTCGGGTGTCTCGGCCTTCTCGAAGAAGAGCGCGTAGATGCGGTGCTCCTGCTTGATCCAGGGATCGTAGTCGGTCAGCCAGGCCAGCTCGGCATCCATCCAACCCATGAAGGTGTAGGCCTGATCGGAGCCGACGCCGATGTAGGCTCCTTTGATGCCCTTGAGGTTCGGGTAGAACTTGGCGAGGTGGAGCTCATCGCAGGTCAGGTAGTGGCGGTTCTCGAGGTCCTTTCGCGTGGCGTTCAAGAGCTCGGGGGCGTCGTCCTCGGTGGTCTCCCAAACCAGCTTGCGGGTCGCCTCGTTGAGCGGCTCGCTGCTGCCTAGCGCATTGAGCGCGGGAGGCTTGGGCGCCTCAACAACCGGAGCCGCAGCCTCGGCGGCGCCCGAACCCGAGCCCGAACCGCTCGCCTCAACGGCGGGGGCAGCCGGCGCCGGCTCGACCGCCACCGGGGTCTCCGCTGCGCCGCAGCCAACCATCGAACCAAGAATCATCGCCGCTGTGAATCCGAATAGACGCGTCATTCGTTTGCCCCTCACGCATTAACCGACGCCCAATTCTAGGCGCGAAAGGCAACTAGTCGGGAAATTGCATTGCGGCAACCCAAGCTCCCGACACCCGTCGGAATCGCAGGGATTCGCCGCATGACACCGCGCGGAATCCATGCTACCCCCCGCCCTGTGCGTGGGGACCGCGAGGAGATTTCATGACGACCGAATCATCCAGGGGCTGGGGCCTGCAAATCGCGCCGCTCCTCTTCGTCGCGATGCTTTCGTTGGTCGTCCAAGCCTGTAACAACACGCCTCCACCCGTCGCAGAGGGCTCCGCAGCCCCCATCGCGATCGGAAGTGGAAGCGGCAGCGGTTCAGGCGACGACGGCAGCGGCTCCGGCTCCGGCCAGGCCGACGCGAGGGCTCCGCAGAACCACCTCATCGAGCCCGGCGACACGCTCTACGCGCTCGGCCGCAAGTATGGCTGCACCCCCGAAGAGCTCCAAGCCGCCAACAACCTGCGCGGCGACACCATCGTGCTCGGGAGGAAACTCGTCATTCCGGCCTGCCAACCGGCCGAGGACCGCCCGACCAAGCCCGTCGTGGCCGGCCAGGTCTACATCGTGCAGCCAGGCGACTACCTCGATGCCATCGCCACCAATGCCGGCTGCTCCCTCCCCGAGCTGATGCAGGCAAACAAGCTGACCAGCGACGCAATCTACATCAAAGATGAGCTCATCATCCCCGTCTGTGCGGCCCCCCGGGCCGCCGTCGCGCAAGACCCTGCCGCGGCAGCGGGCAAAGGTGCCAACCCGGTCGTCACAAAAGAGGGTGAGTATCTGGTTCAACCCGGCGATTCCCTCGGCCGCATCGCCTCCAAGTTCGACACCACGGTCGCCGCACTCCTCGCCGCCAACAAGCTCGATGGCGACAAGATCCGCGCCTACGACACCCTCGTGATCCCCAAGCCGGGCGCCCCCATCCCCGAAGAGAAGCCCAAGCGGCCGCCGTCGACCAAGCCGACGAAGCCGCGGGGCGACAAAGTCCCTGCCAAAGGCGAGCCCAAGGAAGAGCCCCCTGCCGAACCCCGTGCTGAGCGCGAGGCGCCGCCCGCGCCCGCGAAGGCCTCGCTCGACGCACTCATGGCCAGCAAGGGCTTCCGCGGCGACTCCACCTTCAAGGCCTACGTCATCCGCATCACGCTCAGCGCCGACCGGAGCCGCATCGTGAGCGAGAAGCGGTTCGACTACCGCGGCACAGGCGACGACGTCAGCAACTGGAACCCGGCCTCAACGGTCAAACTCTTTGCGGCCATCGCTGCCATGAAGAAGGCCGACGCGCTCGGCTTCACCGGCAACGCCGACATCCAGTTCGGCAAGGCCGAGCACACCCGCAAGTTGAAGTCGCTCGTGGAAGATGCGCTCGGGCCGAGCAACAACATCGCCTACGACTTCCTCGCCACCTTCGTCGGTCACGATGAGCTCAACGGCACCTTCTTCACCCGCGGCAACGGCTTCCAACGGACCGCGCTCCGCCGTGCCTACGAGTCGAGCCGCTGGATGCAGATGGGCTTCTCCTCCTCGCTCGCGCCCTCGCCCCGCCTCCTCATCACCGAGGGTTCCAAGAGCCGGACCATCGATGCCCGGCTCGGCACCATCGACGGCGGCTGCTACTCGGCAGCCTGCACCTCGCTCCGCGACCTTGCCGAGACGATGCGCAGGCTGATGCTGCAGGAGCAGCTGCCTGGCTCGCAGTCCTTCCGGCTCAAGCCGGCGAGCCTGCGGTTGATCCGCGGCGTGCTCCGCAGCCCGCGGAGCCGAGGCATGGAGGTAGTCGAGGGCCTCGACGCCAACGCCTTCGGCCCCGGCACCCAGTTCTACCACAAGGCGGGGTATGCGGGTGACTGGTTCAGCGACAACGTCTTCGTGAAAGACCCGTCGAGCCGCACTGTCTGGGTGATTGCCATGGCAAACTACCCGGGCCGCGGTTCGCTCTCGCGTGGCGCGCGGGTGCTGGGCAGCCTCATCGGCGAGGGCGCCCTCGACCCGCGATAAAGTCGCTTCGTTTCTTGCATGATGCTCACATGTTCAGTAGGAACATCCGTCCAGTCCTTTTTCGACTGCAACGAGGAGCCAATCATGAAGGGCCTGACCGATCGCCAGCTTGCCGTCCTCCAGTTCATCCAGAGCCATCAGGCCAGCCAGGGCTACCCGCCGACGATTCGTGAGATCGGCGAGCAGCTCGGCATCAAGTCGACCAACGGGGTCAACGACCACCTCAAGGCGCTCGAGCGCAAGGGGATGCTCTCCCGCGTGGGCTCCAAGTCGCGCGCAATGGAGGTCCTCTCCGACGCACCGGCGCGGGAGGCGGCTTCTGCGGCCTTTGAGACCTCGGTCATCTCCAGCCCCGTTTTTGAGCGCGAGGACGATTCGCTCTCCATCCCGATGCTGGGTCGCATCGCGGCCGGCACCCCCATCGAGTCCATCGAAGAGAGCTCCGACCGGATCCGGGTCGACCGGAGCACGCTCGGCCGGCA
>JBIIFW010000238.1:0-4564 GCA_044236985.1 Bradymonadia bacterium
GTCAAGAAGGAGAAGCCCGACCTTGTCATCCTCGGCAAGCTCTCCACCGACTCCGAGAACAACCAGGTGGGCCAGATGCTCGCCGAGCTCACCGGCCTCCCGCAGGCAACTTTCGCCTTCAAGCTCGCCCCCGATGCGGGCGGCTGGGCCATCGTCGGCCGCGAAGTCGACGGCGGCACCTCCGACGTCAAGGTCAAGCTCCCCGCCGTCATCACGGCCGACCTTCGCCTCAACGAGCCCCGCTACGCCTCGCTCCCCGGCATCATGAAGGCCAAGAAGAAGCCCCTCGAGATCACCACGCCCGAGGCGCTTGGCGTCTCTGCGAAGCCGGCCATCGTCGGTCTCGGCTACGAGCTCCCGCCCGCCCGCAAGGCTGGCATCAAGGTGGCCACGGTCGCCGAGCTCGTGGACAAGCTCAAGAACGAAGCCAAGGTCATCTCGTAACTCCTCCTTTCACCTCACAGTTCGATTCTTTGGAGACACCATGAGCAACATTCTCGTCGTTGCAGAGCACCTCGAAGGCAAGCTCCGCAAAGCCACCCTCCCCACCATCGGCTTCGCCAAGAAGGCGCAGGCCCTCACCGGCGGCAAGATCATCGGCCTCGTGCTCGGTCACAACGCGGCCTCCGTGGCAGCTGAGCTCGCCACCGCCGGCGTCGATCAGGTCATCCTTGTCGACAGCGCGATCTACGACAACTACCTCGCCGAGGCCTACGCGCCCGCCGTGGCCGAGATCGCCAAGGTCAAGGGCGCCTCGATCGTCGCGGCCCCCGCCTCGACCACGGGCAAGGACTTCCTCCCCCGCGCCGCCGCCCGCATGGACGCCGGCATGATCTCCGACGCCATCGAGGTCTTCTCGCACAACGGCGCCGTGGCCTACAAGCGGCCCGTCTGGGCCGGCAACCTCATTGCCCGCGAGACCTCGACCTCGGCCATCACCGCGGTCACCGTCCGTACGACCAACTTCGATGCGCCCGCTGCCGGAGCGGCCGCCCCGATCGAGACCATCTCGCTCGGCTTCGCCGCCCCCGAACACACCCAGTTCCTCAGCTTCGACCAGGTCAAGTCGAGCCGCCCTGAGCTCACCGACGCTGCCGCCATCGTGGCGGGCGGGCGTGGCCTCAAGTCGGCCGAGGCCTTCAAGATGCTTGAGGAGCTCGCCGATCTCATCGGCGGTGCCGTTGGCGCCTCGCGCGCTGCGGTCGACTCGGGCTACGCGCCCAACGACTGGCAGATCGGCCAGACGGGCAAGATCGTCGCCCCCGGCATCTACTTCGCCGTCGCGATCTCGGGCGCCATCCAGCACCTTGCCGGCATGAAGGGCTCCAAGGTCATCGTCACCATCAACAAGGATGGCGAGGCGCCGATCTACCAGATCTCGGACTACGGCCTCGTCGCCGACGCCTTCAAGGCGATCCCCGAGCTCAACGCCGCGCTCAAGTAGCGGCCTGCCCTCCCCGCGCGGAGGGCCCGAACGACAACGCCCCCGACGGGCCGCGAGGCTCATCGGGGGCGCTTCGTTTTTGTCTCAGGCGAGGCAGGCCCGATGGGCAGGCCCGGGCCTAGAACGGGATGTCGTCGTCGTTGAAGTTGCCACCGCCGGCGCCGCCCTGGTCGCGTGCCGGAGCGTCGTCTTCGGACTGCGTGTTGGTGCGGGCACCGCCAGCAGCAGCACCGCCGCTGCGAGCACCGCCGCCGCCGCCACCGCCGTAGCCACCGCCACGGTTGCCGCCGCCGTAGCCGCCGCCACCCTCACTTTCGCCACCGCCACCGCCGGCCGCGCCACCGAGGAACTGGACGGTGTCTGCGACGACATCGGTCGCATACTTCTTCACGCCCTCTTTGTCGGTGTATTCGCGGGTCTGGATGCGGCCCTCGACGTAGACGCTACGGCCCTTCTTGAGGTACTTCGCGGCGTTCTCGCCCTGGCGACCCCAGACAACAACGCGGTGCCACTCGGTGCGCTCCTGCTTGTTGCCGGACTTGTCGACCCAGGTGTCCGTGGTGGCGACGTTGAGGGTCGCGACGCTCTGCCCACCTTCGGTGGTGCGGAGCTCGGGATCGCGTCCGAGATTTCCAATGATCATAACCTTGTTGAGCGATGCAGACACGATGACCTCCACACAAACTTGCCACCCCGATGAAGCAACCACCACGGTCCTTCAGCGTTGATTCGGAGGGGCTCCTTCCCGGTTATCGTCGTCTGTGGCCGGTTGTTGCAGCAGACGATGAAAAAAGTTGGAGCGCCTCGCGAAGGCGCGCTCTGGCGGTGTAGCACGGGGTGCGAGCTGCTGTCATGGAGAAGTGATGGGCACCTCGATCGGATGGGCAAATCTGGCTACGGGCATGGGCAGACTTTTCCTGCTGAGCCGCCCTGTCTTCTGTCACCCCCCAAACACCCGGCCGCCTGCTGGCGCTGCCGGTCCTCGTCGCGGCGCTGCTGGCGATCTCGAGCGCTGCGCTCTGGGTTCGGCTGGCCGACGCGCCGGCGGTGGTGACGGCCTTCTGGCGGGTGGCGCTGTCGACGGGCATCCTCTGGGCGGTGCAGCTACGACGTATGCCGCGACTGTCGCAGGAGGGGTGGCGGTCTGCGGTGCTTGGCGGGCTGATGCTGGCGCTCCATTTTTGGTGCTGGATGCTCTCGCTCGAGACGACGAGCGTGCTGTCGTCGACGCTGCTGGTGACAACAACGCCGCTCTGGCTTGCGATGGCCGGGCGGTGGCTTCCGGGCGAGCGGCCGCTGGATTGGCGTGGCTGGCTGGGGCTGCTGGTAGCGCTGGCCGGCAGCGGTGCGATGCTGCTGGAGGGGAGCCGTTCGACGGGGAGCGAGGCGGTGACGCTGGAGGGGTCTGTGCAGGCGCTGCTGGGGGCACTGTTTGCCGGCTTTTACTGGCTAGCAGGACGGGCGGGTCGTGTGGCCGACGAGGTGGGCGATCTTTCGGTGGTTTCGACGGGGGTTGCAGCGCTGGCCCTCGGGCTGGTGATGGTGGTACAGGGGCACGCCTTCTTTGAGGGCGCCTCGACGCAGACCTGGATGCTGTGGATTATTTTGGCCGTATTTCCGCAACTTATCGGCCATAACGGGCTGCTCTGGGCGCTCAAACACTGGAGCGCGACGGCCATCTCGGTGCTGGTGCTGCTCGAGCCTGTGATCGCGACGGGGTTTGCGGCGCTCTGGGGCGAGGCCTCGCCATCGCCGCTCGCCTGGTCGGCGGCGCTCATCGCGGTGGCGGGCGTTGCAGCGGTAGTCTGGTTTCAGCGCGAAGCGGCAGCCGCGGAGGGCGACAGCCATGGGCAGTAGTTCGCACCGGCGGCGCGCAGCGGGGTGTTTCACGTGAAACAGCTCCAAGCCGCTACAGAGATCGTCCTACGGGTGATGGCGGGCGAGGCCTCGTTTGAAGAGGGGCTCGCGGCGGTCGTTGCCTACCAGCGGCGCTTCAACGGCCCGCTTGCAGCCTACTGGCAGCGGCGTGGTTTCACGACCGAGCAGCCTACGGCGGGCGAGGTGCCGGCGGTCATGACCGACCTCTTCCGGAGCGTTCGTCTCACCTCGAGCGAGGCGGAGCCGACGATGGTGTTTCGTACGTCGGGTACCACCTCGGGAGCCCGTGGCGAGCACTGGCGGCTCTCGACGGAGGCCTACGACGCGGGTGCGGCCCGCCACTTCGCG
This sequence comes from Bradymonadia bacterium, assembly GCA_044236985.1. Taxonomy (GTDB): domain Bacteria; phylum Myxococcota_A; class Bradymonadia; order REDH01; family REDH01; genus CAIWGR01. The sequence continues at coordinate 3,671 of JBIIFW010000238.1, forward strand.
GCGATGGTGCTTCCGGGCGGCGAGCGGCGCCGCTTTGTAAAGTGGTGCTTCGACCCGGCAGAGGTGGCCGATTCGTCGCTGTCGCACATGGTGGCCGACCTAGAGCGCCGCTTCGGCACGGGTTGCGGGCCGTGGCAGCTCGGCGCGGAGGGGCTGCGGGCGGAGGCGCTGACGGAGCTGGCCTCGTTGCGGGAGCCGGTGGTGGTCTTCACGACGGCCTTTGCGCTGCAGTGGCTGCTGGAGCGGCTCGAGGCGCCCGTCGCCCTGCCCGCGGGATCGCTGCTGATCGAGACGGGCGGCTTCAAGGGCAAGAGCCGCGAGATCCCCCGCGACGAGCTCTACGCATCGGCCCAGGCGGCGCTGGGGCTGCCGGCAGAGGCGATGCTGTCGGAGTATTCGATGACCGAGCTCTCGAGCCAGCTCTACAGCCGGCAGGTGGTCGACGGCGCCGCCGGTCCGACACAGCGGCTGCTCGTCCCGCCGGCCTGGTGCCGGGTGTTGGCCATCGACCCCGCCACGGGCCAGCCCGTCGCTGCAGGTGCAGAGGGGCTTCTGCGGTTCATCGATCTGGCCAACGTGGAGACGGTTGTCGCCGTGCAGACCGCCGACCGGGGCCGTGTGACACCCGCAGGTGTGGAGCTGCTCGGACGGGCCCCCGGCGCGGTGGCGCGTGGGTGCGGGCTCTCGGTAGAAGAGCTCCGCGAGCGGGGCGACCTGTGAGACAGTTGTCTCACAGCGCGGAGCTGTACGGGCCCCTGTTTCACGTGACACAACTGTCTGAACCGACCCAGCATCGGCTCGGACTGCGGAGCGAACCATGAAACAGATTGCCCAGACAGAGGAGCTCGCGGCGCTGCTGTTTCATGTGAAACAGCAGGCCGGTGGGCCGCCGGA
>JBIIFW010000239.1:0-4538 GCA_044236985.1 Bradymonadia bacterium
CCCTGCTTGAGGAGCCAGCGGTTGAGCTCAAGCACGGTCTGCGGGTCGTCGTTGATGCCGCGCAGCAGCACCATCTGGTTGCCGAGGTTGCAGCCGGCATCGGCCAGCATGCGGAGGGCCTGCGCCGCCTCGGGCGTGCACTCGCGCGGATGGTTGAAGTGGGTGTGGAGGTAGAGCGGCCGCACCTGTCGCAGGATGGCGCAGAGCTCGGGCGTGATGCGCTGCGGGAGCGTCACGGGGTTGCGGGTTCCGAGCCGGATGACCTCCACATGGGGGATGGCGCGGAGGCGGAGCAGGATCTCGCCGAGCCGGTCGTCGGAGAGAGTCAGCGGGTCGCCGCCAGAGACCAACACGTCACGCACCTGGGGGTTGGCGGAGATCCAGTCGAGACCGCCCGCGATCTCGTCCTTGGTCGAGGCCGACTCGGGGTTGGCGACCTTCCGTTTGCGCGTGCAGTGGCGGCAATAGACGGGGCAGTTGTGGGTCACATAGAAGAGCACCCGATCGGGGTAGCGATGGGTGATGCCGGGCACCGGCATGTGGCTCTCTTCGGCGAGCGGATCGGCAAGCTCGAAGGGGTAGTTGAGTAACTCTCCGGCCTGCGGGATGGACTGCAGCCGAATGGGGCAGTTGGGGTTCCCATGCTCGCTCAGCGAGGCATAGTAGGGGGTGACGGAGACGAGGAAGGTCTCGGCGGAGCGGACGAAGGTGTCGCGCTCCGCTTCGGTGAGGCCGAAGACCCGGTCGAGTTCGCCGAGCCCGCGCAAGCGGTGGCTCTGTTGCCAGCGCCAGTTGCTCCAGTCGGCTTCGCTCACCGCATCGAAGGGCGCACGGCGGCTCATTCCTGCTGCTTCCATGCGCGGGACTAGGACTGCAGAAGCGTCTGCAGCGCCTCGTTCGACGAGCGGAGGTCCACGCTGAGGAGCATCACGACGGCATCGAAGACGGCCTGCGCAGCGGCATCGCCTTCGGTGCAGGCGGCCTCGAGGCGGAGGCCGTCCAGCGCAACGAGCACCGTGGTCTCTGCCACCGCAAACGACTGTTCCACTGGCTCGGCAAGGACGAGCCGGCCAAGGCCTGCGATCTCGCGCCGCGGCACCGCAAGTTCGGGCATGAGCCGGAGCTCGCTACCGCCGCCGTGCAGCGCGCCCGAGACGACGAGATAGGCGGTGCGCGGCGCCTCCGCTTGGAGCGTGAAGAGAGCGCCCGCCTCGACCGTGATGGACTCCGGCGCGCCGAAGACAGCCTCGAGCTGCGCAGCGTTCACACCCTCAAGCGGCGTCTGAAGTGCATTCCAGGAGAGCATCATCAGACCCACCGGAGCGGCAAGAGGAGTTCGCGCGCTTCGTGGCCGAGCGAGGCTTCGCTCTCCACCTGTGCGAGCTGGAGACGGAGCCGCGACAGAGCGCCACGACGGCGTGTTTCGAGCGTCTGCGAAAGCTGCCAGAGCACCTTCATGGCCGCCGACGGACAGTCGACGCGGAGGCCGGCAAAGGCCTCGCGGCTCATCCAGAAGCCGCTGCTCGCAGCGACCGCCTCTACCGAGGCGGAGCGGGGTGAGCCGTCGAGCAGCGACATCTCGCCGACGAAAGCGCCGTTGCCCAGATAGGCGAGCGTGAGGTGCTCGCCATGCGCGCCCTCGGTAGTGACCGAGAGCTCGCCACGCTCAACGATGAACATGCCGTCACCGGGCCCCGACTTGGCGAAGAGGAGTTCGCCTGCAGCGAGCCGACGAGGCTGCGCGACGCGAACCACTGCGGTCAGCTCCTCGGGCGTGAGGTGCTCGAAGAGCCTCACCGACCGGAACAGCTGCGAAGCCGAGAGCGAGAGATTGAACTGCATGACCGCCTTCCTTGAGTTGGCCCGTAGCTAGGCGATCTGCGCCCCCGCTCCAAGCAATACCGGCTATCCCTTTCTCTCGCCACGCGGCTGAGCGCCGCGCGTACGCGGCTTGCCGCCCTCTTCGGCCGCAACCGCCATCTCGGCCAGCCGCTCCATCACCCGACCGTGGACCGAGTCGCGTGGAAAACGGCCCTTGTCATCGGGCTGACCCGCGGGGGTATCGAGCAGGAGTTCGAGCGCCTCGTCGACAGTGGTCACCGGCCAGACGAAGAACTTCTTGGCCCGCATCGCCGCGCAGATCTCTTCGCGCAGAAGCAGCTCGTCCACATTCTGCGCCGGGATGGCGACACCCTGTGTGCCCGTCAGACCGCTCTGCGAGCAGACATCGAAGAAGCCCTCTATCTTCTCGTTGACCGAACCGATGGGCTGCACCTCGCCAAACTGGCTCATGGAGCCGGTGATGGCGATGTCCTGCCGCACCGGCAGGTTGGTCACGCTGGAGAGCAGCGCGATGAGTTCGGCGAGCGAGGCGCTGTCGCCCTCGACGAGCGCGTAGGACTGCTCGAAGGTGACGCTGGCCGAGAGCGCGAGCGGCTGGGTGCGGGCATACATGCCGCCGAGGTAGCCGCTGAGGATGAGGACCGCCTTGGAGTGGATCTCGCCCGAAAGGTCAGACTCCCGCTCGATGTTCACGAGGCCCGACGAGCCCACAAAGGTGCGTGCGGTGATGCGCGACGGGAAGCCGAAGCCGAGGTCACCGAGGCTCACGACCGCGAGGCCGTTGACCTGTCCGACCCGGCTGCCGCTCAGTGCGACGATGAGCCGCTTGCGTGCGAACTCGCGGAGCATGGAGTCGCGGAACATGCCGTCTCGTTCGCGGCGGGCCGCTTCGGACTCGGCGATGTCGCGGCGGTCGATCGTCTTGGCGTTGCGGGCGCGGGCATAGACGTCGGACTCGACGAGCAGGTCGCCGAGCGCACCGAGCTCGAGCGAGAGCAGGTCTTGGCGGCCAGCGAGGCGGGCTGACCACTGCAGCGCGGCGACCACGCCGGAGGCGGCAACGGGCAGAAGGCCGTTCGTCTTCACGGCCTGCGCCATGTAGGCGGCAACCTCCTGCATGCGGCGGTCAGAGAGCTCCGTCGTGTCTTCGAAGTCTGCGCGAATCTTGAAGAGCTTGCCGAAGTCCTCGTCGAGTTCTCGGAGCAGGTGGTACTCCTCCATGGAGCCGATGAGCACCATCTTGATCCGGATGGGGATGGGCTGCGGCCGGATGCTGGCGGCGGCAAAGCCGGGCTGCGAGTCGTCGGGGTCTTCGATGACGCAGAGCTGTTCGCGGAGGGCCCGCTTAAGCGCCGGCCAGACATGGGGTGAGGTCGCTACCTCGCGGGCTTCGGCGATGAGGATGCCGCCGCTGGCTGCGAGCAGGCTACCGCCGCGGATGAGGGTGTGGTCGGTCTCGACGGCACCAAAGTTAACCCTTCGCTCGATGCGTCCGAGCAGGTTGCCGAAGGTGGGGTGGCGCTCAAAGAGGAGCGGTCCGTGCTTCGCGCCGGCGTGGTCGGAGACGACATTGACGAGATACTTCGCGCGGGCGTCGAGGGCCCGTTGGCGGCGCTCCATGCGCGACTCGGGCGGCGCATCGTCGTCGCTCACCCAGTGGCCGAGGCCATCGACCACGCTGTTCAGCACGGCGGCGAGGAAGGTGTCGACCTCTCGGTTGGCCTCCATCTTGCGGCGGATGCGGGCGATGCGGGGCGCGAGCAGGGCCGAGACGAGCTTGCGCTCAAGGGCCTCGATGCCGGCCTCCGCGGCGTCTTGGATGCGGCGGCTGCTGTCGAGGAAGCTGAGGATGTCGTCGCGGAGTTTGCGCTCGCGGTCTTCGATGGAGCGCTTCTCCGACTCGGCGAGGGCGTCGTAGGTCTCGGGCTCCATGGGGCGACCATCCTCATGCAGCGGCACGAGCTGGATGTTCTGCGAGGTATCTTCGACGCCGATGCCGAGGTGGCGTGCTGCCCCCTCGAGCCGGTCGAAGTGGGATCGCCTGTCGTCGAGGGCCCGCTCGAGGAACTCCTGCTGCTTGGAGCGGAAGGAGCGGCTGGAGAGCACCTCGGGGATGCGCTTGTCGAGCCACTCGACCATGCGGCTCATCTCTTTGGCGAAGAGGCGTCCCTGGCCCGGCGGCAGCGGGATGGCAACGGGCTGGTCGGCATTCACAAAGTTGTGGACGTAGACCCAGTCGCTTGGCGCCGGCTTGAGCTTGGCGAAGCGGCGGGCGACACGGGGTACGACAGAGGTGCGTCCGGTGCCGGTGGCGCCCGTGACGAAGATGTGGAAGCGGGGGTTGTCGACCTTGAGGCCGAGCTCGAGTGCGGCCAGGGCCCGCTCCTGCCCAACGACGTCGGTCCGATGCTTGATGTCGCTCGTGGTCCGGAAGGGCAGCGCGGCGGCGGAGAGCCGGAGCCTTGCGTTGGCAGGATTGAGAGGTTTGACAGGCATAGGGCCATCGTTGCGAGAGGTGGTCGCCGCTTAGTCCGAGAGGGGGGCGGAGGGCAACTCGGGCACGAATCATGCGGCATTGCGCCCTCATTTGCTTTGACTTGGAATAAGAAGGTGCATAAACGCGTCCGACGCATACAATCCGCGGTCCCAATTGGTTTGGGGCCGCACGCATCTCCCTGGGAGGATTTCATGAAGAC
>JBIIFW010000135.1:0-6852 GCA_044236985.1 Bradymonadia bacterium
CCGGTGGAGAATCGGTTCCAGTGGCCGAGCCTCTAGGCGATCTTGATGCGAATTCGCAAATGGCGGCGCTCAAGGGTGGACAAAATCGCACACCATGGTGGAACGAATCTTCCACCCTGCGCGACATATTGAAACTCCTTGGGTGCGATCTCAGGCGCCGACACGCTCTCGACCACCCGCGGGACTCCGCCGCCTGCCCGCTCTCTCGCGTCAGGGTGCCGATTCGGCGGGTCGATACCCCGCCACCGCCCCGGCGCGGAAGCGCCGCACATTTTTTGCCTCCCGTCGGCCGCTGTGCGACACCCCGACTCCCCCGCTGCCTCCACCAAGCACCCAAGGTCGGCCATGGCCGATATGCCTACATCCCGCCTCCCCGGCCCGGACGCCAACCGTGAAGGCACCCAGGTCGAACTGCATCACACCTATCGGCTGGGCAGGCGGCTCCACGCCACCCCCATCTACGAGTTTGTAGAGGCGCAGTGGCTTCCCTTCGGCCGGAGCGTGCAGATTCGCTCCTACGCCGGCCTCAAGTCCTCGTCACTCCGTATGATGGACCGGACCCGCATCGCCACCACCATCCAGCGTACGACACCAAACATCGTCGGCCCGGGCGTTCCCGACATCATCGACACCGGACTTTGGGAAGAGATGAGCCACTTCCTCGTGATGCGGCTGCCGCCCGGCGACCTCATGAGCAGCATGCTCGCCCGCGGCCACCGCTTTGCCCCCGAGGAGGTCGCCGAGCTGATCGCTGACCTTGCCGGGGCGCTCGACACCTACCGCTCGACGGCTGGGGAGCCGCACCGAGGCCCGACGGCAGAGCGCGTCTGGGTGACACAGGAGGGCCGTGCGATTCTGCTCGGCTACGGCGAGGTCCTCTACCGCGAGGACTCGCTGAATGCGGGGGGCGCTCCCGTGGCAGAGTTCATCTCCCACCTCCCGCCCGAGGTGTTCGCCTTCTCCGCCTCGAGCAGCGCGACGAGCGATGACGAGGAAGGGGCGCCCACCTCGGGCCGCTTTCGGACGGCGCAGCTGCCGCCCGATGCGGTGAACTGTGAGCGTGCACCGGCCGCAGAGGTCTATGCGCTAGGCTGCCTCGCCTATCAGGCCTTTTCGGGGCAGCACCCCTACTTCGTGAAGGCGAGCGATGCGACCGACGGCATCCGGGCGACGCTCGCCGCCATGCCTGCGCCGCTCAAGCGGCTGCCAGCCGGCTCGCTCTTTGAGACCACCATCCTGCAGGCCATGTCGCGCCAGCCCGCAGATCGACAGGCCTCGACGAGCGACTTCGCCTCGGCGCTGCAATCTGCCTTTGAAGACGGTTCGAGCGACGCGCTGCCGCAGCTCCGCTCCACAGCGGTCGCGCAGGCCTCCGCGGATGACCTGCGTTCGCTCTCGCTCTGGCGCATGACCGGCCTCGTCTCGCTGGCGATGCTGATCGTACTGTTCGCCTACCTTCAGTTCCGCCCCTACAGCGTCGTCGTCACCTCCGACCCGCCCTCGCTCGATCTGGTGGAGGTCGTGGGCCACACGGCGGAGCCGCTCGGCAGGACGCCGCTCGTGCTTGAGCGCCGCTCGCTGAGCACGCCGATCCAGCTCCGCGTGATGGGCAAAGATGGCAAGGCCGGTCCGGTGACCAGGCACGACCCCAAAGAGTTTCAGGATCTCGGCAACTGCCGGCGGCTCGCGGTTCAGCTCAAGTTCGACGAGCGTTGAACCTTGGGCGCTGCGCGCCTAGCGACAAGCGGGTCTCTTCCTACACAGGATGATCTGATGGCTCGCCGATTTCTGCTGCCCTTCCTTCTGCTCGTCGCCTGCGGTGATAGCGCCTCCCCATCCGACCAGAGCGCCGACACCGACGACGCCTCCGACACGCAGACGGCGGATGGCTCGGGTGACGCCTCCGACACATCGGCTGACGGCAGCGGCGATGGTTCCGGTACGGCGCCTCAGACCTGCACGCAGGCGCCTGTGGAGCAGCTCGCGCGGCTCGAACGCGCGGGGCTCAGCGTCTCCTTCGCGGGGGATGGGAGCTGGTCGCTGGCGCGCGGCGCAGAGCTCGTAACGACGGGTGTTGCGACCTGCGACGACGCCAACCCCGGGGCGCGGGTTGCTGCGGGCACGCCGGCCTTCCGGAGCGGCTTCGGCAACACGATCGTGACGATGACCGGACCAGCTTCGCGCCTCACCTGGCTGCAGCCGGCGGGCAGCGCGACCGTGGAGGCGGCGACTGCCGATGCTGTGACGCTCCGCTGGCCGCTGGCTGGCGCGGCGGGAGCGTCGCTCGCCCTGCGCTATGCGCTGGACGAAGATGGCACGCTTCGGGTCGCGATGAGCAGCACCCTCGAGGGCGCGACCACGGGTGAGTGGAGTTGGGGCTCGGCCGCGGGAGAGCGCTTCATTGGCCTCGGGACGCAGGTGACGGGCATGGACCTTCGCGGCCGCGTTTACAGGCTGTGGACCCAAGAGCAGGGGATCGGGAAGCAGGAGGGCGACGCAGGATTCCCGCTCGCCAACGCGCTCGAGGCGGCCTACGCGCCCATGGGCGTGATGCATGCTTCGGGGGGCTACACGATGCTCCTGGACGAAGATTCCGTATCGGAATTGGACTTGGACCGAGGCGCTGCCGCGCGGCTGACGCTCCGCACCGCAGGGTCGCTGCCGGCGCTGTCGCTGCATCCCTGGGCGCGCCCATCGGAGGGCATCGCCTGGGCGACCGGGCTCACCGGCCGTCCGCCGCAGGTCCCCGACTGGGCCTTTGCCCCCTGGAACCACGCCGTCGGTGGGCCTGCGGAGCTTACGCGGGTCGCAACGCTGCTGCGAGAAGCAGATGTGCCCTCCTCCGCGATCTGGAGCGAAGACTGGATTGGCGGGTCGCAGAGCGGCAGCGGCTTCCGGCTCTCCTACGCCTGGGAGTGGGACCCGGTCCGCTACCCCGACCTTCCGACCGACATCGAACGGCTTCATGCGCAGGGATTTGCCTTCCTCGGCTACCTGAACCCCTTCGTACCCGGTCCCACGCGGATGTTCGGGGAGGGCGAGGCGGGCGGCTTCCTGGTGAAGAACGAAGCGGGCGCAACCTACACCACGACAGACCCGGCCTTCCGTCAGACAGGCCTGGTCGATCTAACCAATCCGGCCGCCGCGGCATGGTATGAGTCCTATGTCATCAAGGCGGTGAACGAGGTGGGGCTCGACGGCTGGATGGCCGACTTCGCGGAGTGGCTCCCGCTCGAAGGGCAGCTCGAGAGCGGTGAGAGCCTTTGGCTGGAACACAACCGCTACCCGCTCGCTTATCAGCGCTCCAACACCCGCGGCATCACGGCTGCGAACGGTGGTGTAGCTGACCCGGACCGGCTCTACTTCTCCCGCTCGGGTTGGGCATCGCGCAAAGGCGGCACCTCGGGCATCGCCCCGGTGCTCTGGTCGGGCGACCAGAACACCGACTGGGGCACCGACGACGGCCTGCCGAGCGTGGTGCCGATCTCGCTGCATGTCTCGGCATCGGGCGTCTCGATGTTTGCGACCGACATCGCCGGCTACACCTCGGTGACAGTCCCAAACACGACCAAAGAGCTCTTCTACCGCTGGACTGTCGTGGGTGCCTTTGAGCCTGTCATGCGAACCCACCACGGGTCGGATAAGTGCGGCAACTGGGGGTTCGACTGGGACGAGGAGTCGCTCGCCCACTTCCGGCGTTACGCCAAGATTCACAGCCTGCTTTACCCCGTCTGGCGCGGCCTCCTCGACGAGGCGCAAGCAACCGGCATGCCGATCCTGCGTCACCCCTTTTTGGCTGATCCGACGGGCAACTGGGACCGGGCCGGCTACGCCTGGTTCATCGGCGAAAAACTGTTCGTGACGCCGGTCCTCGCGGAGGGAGCGACGACCAAGACGACGGCACTGCCGCCGGGCGCATGGTGGCCGCTCTTCGGCGATGCGGCGCTCGCTTCAGCGGCTGACTGGGCGGCGCAAGAGGTCGCCATTCCGCTCACGGAGGCGGGTGCCTTCGTGCGGGCGGGGACAGCGCTGCCGCTGCTGACGCGCGCCCCTGCGACGATGCGCAACGATGCCGCTGCGACCGTCTCATCGCTCGCAGCGCTCGGCGACAGCGTTCGCTTTGTACTCTACCCCGATGCGTCGGGCGCAGCGTCGGGGGCTGGTCGAGGCGCATCGGTATTGGCCACCGGCCTGCGCGCGGGCTGGGTCGCTGCTGGGGCAACATGGAACGGAAGCGTGCTGCCGGCCTGTGCCGACAGTGAGGCTGAGGACTGTGTGGACGAATCCGCAAAGCTCTACCGTGTCGTAGGCGCCGGCAGCCTCGTGTCGGCGGGCGGAGCGGCCACGGTGGAGGCCGCTGCGGGACAGACGGTTGAACTGGCGTATGGTCGCGACGGCTGGGGGTCGCTTGCGGAGCCGACGGTTGTGACGGACCTCAATCCGAACGTCGACCCGCCCTGCCTGCCGTGACCTGCGCCTAGGCTTCGGTTTCCACGAAGCGGCGGTGGAGGCGGCGCTGCAGCTCCTTGCCGGAGGCGGCGGGCAGCACGGCGACGACCGCATCGCGTGACGAGAACCAGAACCGTGGCGCGTCGGGCAGACCGGTCGCCTGCTCGATGGCGGCGTGAAGTGCGTTGGCGCTGTCGCCCACGCCGAGGCCGACGGCAGCCGCGGATCCGAGGCCGGCGGCGAACTGGAGGGTGTCGCCAGCTGCTGCCCGGAGCCGCGCTTCGAAAGCTGCGAGGTCGTGCACATTTTCTGCGGTCCCCACGAGGCGAGCCGCGCTCCGCTCTGCGTCGACTTGGGCCGAGAGGAGGTCGGTGGAGCCGACCGCGGCGAGCAGCGCGGAGAGAGCCTCGGGCGTCGCGGGGGGAAGCTCAGCGACCCAGACATCGTCACGGCCGGTGACACCCCGGACGCCGAAGGCGCGGAGGGAGCGGAGGAGGTGGTCCGGGAAGCCGTCGGGGCGATGGATCGCGGTCCCCTCGCCTGCGCCGAAGGTGGACTTGGCGTGGAGCGCGATACCCTTCTGGCGAGCAAACTCGACGGCCTGCGCGTTGAGCACCCGGGCGCCCTGACGCGCGAGCTCCTGCATCTCTTCGTAGCCGACCTCGGCAAGTTTGGTGGCGGAGGGGACGATGCGTGGATCTGCGGAGTAGATGCCGTCGACATCGGAGTAGATGTCGCAGGACTCAGCGCCCAGCGCAGCGGCGAGCGCGACGGCGGTGGTGTCGCTACCTCCGCGGCCGAGGGTGGTCACTTCGCTGCGGTAGCTGGTGCCCTGGTAGCCTGCGACGATGACGATGCGGCCTCGGGCCAGTTCGTCCTGCACGCGGTAGGGCCGGACATCGATGATGCGGGCACCCGCGTGTGAGTCGCTCGTCATGATGCCGCACTGGCTTCCCGTAAAGGATATGGCCTGCTCGCCGAGGTCCTGGATGGCGATGGACATGAGCGCCATGGAGATGCGCTCTCCCGTTGACAGCAGCATGTCTAGTTCGCGCTTCGAGGGGTCTTCGGCGACCCGGCGCGCGAGCGAGAGGAGTTCGTCGGTGGTATCGCCCATGGCAGAGACGACGGCGACGACGCCGAAGCCTGCGCGGCGCGTGGCCACAATCTTGGCGGCGACGGCCTTGATCTTCTCGATGGTGGAGACCGAGGAGCCTCCGAACTTCTGGACGATGATGCGCATCATCAGCCCCGCGCGACCGCTGCTGCACGGCGCTCGGCGACCCAGTCGTCGGCCATGCGGAAGAAGTCGTCGCCGCCGAAGAAGAGGACCTTGTCGCCGGGCTGCGCAGAGGCGCGGAGGTGGGCGACGATCTGGTTCTGGTCGGGGATGTGGGTCACAAGGTGGCCGCGCTCCCGAAGTTTGCGGACGACGAGGTCGGTATCGACGCCGGGGATGGGATCCTCGTTGGCGGCATACATCGTGGTGATGATGACCTCGCTGGAGCCCTCGAATGCGGTCGCATACTCATCCTGCAGGTAGCTGGTGAGGGTGTAGCGGTAGGGCTTGAAGATGCTGACGACGCGGCCCTTGGCGAGGTCCTTGGCTGAGTCGAGCACCTTGCGGATGGCGGTGGGGTGGCTGTTGTAGTCCTTGACCACGAAGAGGCCGTCGGCGTCGACGATGGTGAAGCGGTTGTCGAGCCCCTTGAAGTCGGCGAGACCGCGCTGCATCGCCTCGAAGGGGACGCCGAGGTGGTCGCAGACGGCGATGGCGCCGATGGCGTTTCCGATGTTGTAGCGGCCGGGCAGCGGCAGACTCACTTCGCCGAGCTTCTCGCCGCGGCGGAAGACCTCGAAGCGGAGCGGCATCTGCCCCTGGTCGAGCAGGACGGCACGGTATTCGGCGTCGCGCTCGACAGCGTAGGTGGTGACGGGCTTGGTGACCCGCTCGAGCATCTGCCGGTTGCCGTCGCAGTCGATGTTCACGAAGGCGCGCCGAAGCCGGCCGTTGGCCTCGATGATCCGGGCCATCGAGACGATGATGTCGAGGTGGTCCTTGTAGTAGTTGAGGTGGTCGGCCTCGATGTAGTTACAGAGGAGCAGGTCGGTGGGGATGTTGGCGTGGGAGCCATCAGACTCGTCCACCTCGGCGACGATGACGTCGCCCTTCCCTGCCCGTGCGTTGAGGTTGTAATCGAGCAGCAGCCCACCGATGATGAAACCTGGCTCGCGCCCTGCGGCATCGAGCATCTTGGTGATCATGGCGCTGACCGTGCCCTTGCCGTGGGTGCCGGTCACGCCAACGCTGAGCCGCTCCGAGAGGAGGGCGGCGAGGAGTTCGGAGCGGTGCAGGATGGGGAGCCCCCGCTCTCGTGCAGCGAGCAGTTCGGGGTTGTGGGC
>JBIIFW010000080.1:0-9166 GCA_044236985.1 Bradymonadia bacterium
CGAGAGGACGATGACCTCGGCGCCCTCGATGTTTTCGGCGCGCTGACCGATGGTCACGCGGGCGCCGAGGGCCTCCATGGCGTCGGTCAGCGCAGACTTGCGTACATCGGAGCCGGAGACGGGATAGCCGCGCTCGATGGCGACCCGGGCGACAGCCGAAACGCCGATGCCACCGATGCCGAGAAAGTGAAGTTTGGTACCGGGCTTGAGCATCATCGTGGCGGCCTAGACAGGGGAGTTCGGATGGCCCCTCCTGCACCAGTTCGACCCCGCTGCGCAAGCCTCGTGAAGGTTGAACCGCGTGCATCGCGGTGTTACGCGCCTCGGCAACTTCTCCCAAGGATGACCATGCGCCGCAGCCTCCTTCTCGCAGCTCCCATCTGCCTCCTCGCTCTCGCCTCCTGCCAGCGCCGCGGCGAGCCGGTCCCCACGCTCACACAGGAACAGTGGGCCCGGGTGCAGGAGAACTTCCTTACGACGGCTCCGGTACCGCAGCACCCCGTGGGCGCAGTCTTCGGCGACGAGTTTCGGCTCATCGGCTGGGAGATGTCGCCTGCGGCGCCGCAGATCGACGAAGCGATCACGATCACGCTCATCTGGGAGTCTCTTGCCGAGGTCGACACCAACTGGCGCATCTTCACCCACCTCGACGGGACGACCCGCCAGAATCTCGACCACGACGCGATGGCCAACGCCTTCCCGACCCTGCACTGGAAGAAGGGGACCATCCTCAAGGACACCATCGAGACCAAGCTGGAGACGGGCGGCGACGGGCAGGTGAAGCTCTTTGTGGGCTTCTACCACGACGATGACCGCCTCGAAGTTTCCTCACCCGGCAGCGGCAAGGTGGACAAGGACGGCCGGCTCGAGATCGGTGGCTTCGCTGCAAAGTGGGAGCCGCCGGCCTACGAGATCAAGCGGGCCAGTTCTCCGATCACGATTGATGGCAAGCTGACCGACCGGGCCTGGGTCACCGCCGCGCAGACCGTCCTCTGGCGCCATCCGACAACCGGCAAGCCGCAGGAGGGGATCGACACCTGGGCCAAGATGCTCTGGGACGACGAGAACCTCTATGTGGCCTTCTCTGCCGAAGACAGCGACGTCTGGTCGACCATCACGGCCCGCGACGGCAACCTCTGGGACGAGGAGGTGCTGGAACTCTACATCGACGCCAAGAAGAACGGCACCGACTACCTTGAGTTCCAGATCAACCCGAACAACGCGGTCTTCGACGCCTTCTTCCCCAAGCCCACCAACCGGAACCTCGAGCAGGCCCGGGCGCGGAACCTCGAGAAGATGGAGTCTGCCGTGACCGTTTCCGGCACGCTCAACAAGCGAGACGATGAGGACCGCGCCTGGTTCGCAGAACTCCGGATTCCGCTCGCGAGCATCCCGTCGATGGGCAATGTTCCGCCGCGCGACGGAGACACCGTCCGCGTGAACTTCTACCGCTACGACCGGCCGTCCAACGGCGAGGTGAACACGCTGGCATGGAGCCCCATCGGCGGCGGCTCGTTCCACAAGCCGGAGCGGTTCGGCGTGGCCACCTTCACCGGCGCAGGCACGCCGCTGATGCCGGGCATGGTGGAGGGTTCGGGCGTTGCGGTGCCGGTGAAACTGCCCCCGACTGCGGGGAAGTTCAAGCCACTTGCGAGCGGTAGCCCCGGGCTGCGTCCCGTCTCGATTCCGAAGTTGGCGAAGTAGCGCCCGACCCGCGACGGCAGGAGACGCGACCTCGCCTCCGCCCGTCGGTTAGGGGCGGCTGTGGAGCGTGATGGAGAGGACGCTGAAGGAGGAGTCGTCTGACATCAGCTCGCGCTTGCGCTCGCCGTAGGAATCGATGCGCCAGAGCATGTCGATGGAGCGGGCGCTGGGCTTGGTTCCGGCGAATGCGACTGTGCGGCCTGAGGGCGAGACGGCCATGTTCTGAATCTGGACGAAGCAGCTCTCGGGGACGATCTCCTGCCGAATCTCGTCGTAGCAGTCGGGGCCGGGGTGGGCCTGACCGGGGTTCTCGATGAGGCGGGTGATGGGGCTTGCACCATCGAGGCTGATCGCAACGAGGTCGGTGACCAGGATGTTGCTTGCCGCGCCGATGCACTCCTGGCGACCCGTGACGAGGAGCGAGCGATCGTCGCGCCAGGCCATCTTGGAAACAGCCGCCTCATACTCGCCGAGGGTGAGGGTGGAGCAGGAGGAGGGTCCGGAGGGCCCGAGCAGGATCTGGCGCGGGACGCAGAGGCCGGTTCCATCTTCAGCCGGCGCGGTGAGGTCGCAGGAGTGCTCTGCGCCACAGTCGATTGCGTCGAAACAGGGAGCGTCGAGCTGCTCCGCAGCCTCGCGGTTGATGATGTTGACGACGAGCTGTTGCGCGACGCAGCGCTTGGGCGAGGCGGAGAGCAGGCAGGCGAAGCCATTGGCGGCGTCGCAGTCGGTGTTGGACTCGCAAGGCGTGGTGGAGGTGAGACCCTGGGTCACAACGGCGAGGAGTTTGCCATTGGGCGACAGCGCCATCTGCTCGCGACCCGAGTAGTAGGAGCCTGTTCCACGCTCCTGGCCGGAGACGAAGTGCTGGAGCAGCCGCTCGCTCCCACCCGCGGTGGAGACCTCGAAGACATCCATGGTGGTCAGCGTGACCCGGTTGAGGAAGACAAACTCGCCGTTCGAGGAGAGCGTGAACCCACCGGACTGGTCGCCTACGGCACCGAGCGCGACGGTGGCTTGGCTGGCAACGTCCCAGGCCTTCACATCCTGTCCCACGCGGAAGGCAACCTTGCTTCCGCCAACCTGATACTCGCTCACGCCGGTGGCGATCACGGTGCTCTGCGCAGTGAAGGCAAAGTCAGGACCGAGCGGCGCATAGCGGAGCGTATCGCGGACCGTGGGGTCGGAGAAGACGATGCCGGAGAGATCGGGGAGCGGGACACAGCCGTTCGTACAGGCGAACGAAGGCTCGATGGTGCCGCCCGTGATGGGGGTGGGCTCGCAGGCATCGGGCTCGCAGTCCTCGTCGACGACCGCGATGTCGGAGGCGGGCGCTCCGGGCGCGGGGGTCGTGAACCGGCGCCGGAAGGCGTAGGACAGCCGCTCGACGGCGCGCGGAACCGGCGTGGTGTCGACGACCACATCGGCGCCGCTGCCGGAGTCGTTTCCGCCCGTCCCGGTATCGGTGCCACTGTCGGTCGTGGAGGTTTCATTGCCGCTGTCACTCGAACAGGCGGCCAGCAGTCCGCCGGCGACGAGCGCCAGCCACCAACGATGCGAAGTTCCCATCACACTCATTTCGCAACTCCTACTTCTTCCGATTGGCTCGGCTTGGCTTGGCGGCGGCCCACCCACAGAGGGGTCGGAGGGCGCACCCTTCACAGATCGATTCAGCGTACCGATGCAGACAGTCACGCGCAATCCCGAGGTGGCAGAGCGGCATGTCGAGCGCGACCGGGTCGAGGGGCGCGACGGTGGCGAGCTGCGCAGTCACCTCCCGCGCCATCTGAAGGTCGACGGTTGTTCGGCTCGTGAGTCCCAAGGCGCGGGAGAGCCGGCTGGTGTGGGTGTCGAGCGGGATGAGCAACTCGGCGCAGCTGACAGCGCTCCACAGGCCAAGGTCGGCGCCGTCGTTGGGCCGAACAAGCCAGCGCAGGAGCAGAAGCCACCGCTTGATCGCAGAGCCAGAGGCGGGGTGCGGGGTAAGGTAGGCAAAGCCCCTCGAGGAGGGCTCGGGCGAGCAGCCGCGGATGGCCTCCACGTAGCCGCCGAGGCGAGCGATGAGTTCGCCCTCCCCGCCGGTTGCAACGAATGCGGCTTCGAGCGAGCCGTGCGACCGATGCAGAGTCCCGAGAGCGAAAGCCAGCCGGTCGAGGTCGTCGGCTGCGGTCATGCGGTAACGAAAGTCGCCAAGCCTGTCGTGGAGATCGCCGCGTCGCATGGTGCGAACGAACTGGGTCGGCGCGCCATCCATCGCGTCGAAGAGGTGGCGGGCCGTCTTCCGAATCTGGGGTACTGCTCCGTAGCAGAAGGCGCCAACCAGATGCGCCGCGACCTCCCACTCCGCCCGCGGCAGGCAACGTATCTCGGCAATGGGATCGCGCGCTGCGAGCCCGGCGCGGTCGGTGGCGAGGAGCGCATCGCGGAGCTGCGCCAGCGCTGCCTGCCGCCGAAGCTCGACGCTTCGACTACGGGTAGCCAATGAGCTCCAAGCGGACGATAGGTCGATGCAGCGCGACATGAAAAAACAGCAGCACCAGCAGACCGATGACCGCCGACCAGAAGGCGAAGAGCGTGACCCACTCGAGCGGCTTCCGTCCCTTCGCGGTCGCAGCCACGATGGCCAGCGAGAAGAGCAGCACCGTGGGCACCAGATAGATGAGCACCGCCCGATCGGTCGTCACGACGAGCGCCATCACGGCGGAGTAGGCGTCTGCAAGCAGCATGGCGTCAGCCCTCTTCGAGCGCGAGCAGGTTAAAGTAGTTCACCGTGAAGTGGGCAACGATCGCCGCAGTGAGGTCTCCGGTCACCAGCGTACCTTGGGCAAAGGCAAGCCCGAGGAGGCCGGCGAAAAGGGTCCAGTGCCAGGTCACACGGCCAGGCGCGACATGGGCTGCGGCGAAGAGGAGCGACGACCACCAGGGACCGATCAGGCTCATCAGCAGGCCTCGGAAGGCGAGCTCCTCTGCGATGGCACTCGCGCCGGCAAGCATGCTGGCCTGACGCACGGTGGGGATGCCGAGAATCTCACGAAACTGCTGGTTCATGGTCCTCGCCCAGGCGAACCGGGCGGTGAGCTGGCGAGAGAGGAGCACCACCGCGAGCCCGACGGCCGCACCGGCACCCGCCGACTGCCAGACAGGCCACCGAGCCTCGGAGCGGAGCACAAAGACTGGCGCATCGAGCCAGCGCCCGACGCCGACCGCGACAAGCGCCATGAGACCGTAGAAGAGCACCGCCCCGGTCAGCACCGCGGCATCGGCGGCGGGGCGCTTCACGCGTCCCGTTCAGCCGCGGCGAGGATGGCATCGGCCTGCGCCTCGAGCGCCGCGTTGGACCACTCGCCGCGAAAGAGAACAGTCTCGCCGTCGAGGTCATACTCGCGCCAGTCATGGTGCGGGCCGGGGATGCGTTCGCCAGCAAAGTAGTCTTCGAGCCAGCCGCCGAGGAAGTCGATGCTGCGGGCGCGGGCGACCGCGAGGCTCTCTGCCTTGCCATCTGCCATCTTGCTCGCGGCGACCAGCGCGACCACCTCGGACTGGTCGGCGCGCGCCAGCACCAGCGTGACCTCGACATGCCCTTCGGCGATAACGGCCGATAGCCCGAAGGCCTCGGTCGGGCGGAGCGATGCGCGGAAGGTGGAGGTCAGGGAGGCGAGGACCTCCTTCGTCTCAGCAGGTTCGAAGACGGCGACGGAGGATGGGGGCTTGGGGGAGACAATCACGGTCAGTCCTCGGGCATGTCGGATGGGTAGACGACGGTCTCGGTATCGGGCCCGACCTTGATGGTCTGTATCCAGGTCACGTGTCCCTTCCGACGCAGCTCAAGTTTGTGAGGTCCGGGCGGCAGGTCGACGACGGCCTCGGTTGGCGCGCTGCCGACCTTGGCGCCATCGACGAAGAGGTCTCCCTGCAGCCCCTCCATCACAACGCGGAGTTGACCCACACGGACCGGTGCGCCGCGGGCCTGCTCGGTCTCGTTGAGCGAGAGTCGGATGGGGGTTTCTGAGCCATCGGCCACCGGCGAGACAACGAAGGGGATGCGACGGTCGCGCCCGCCCTGCTGGAGGATGAAGGTACAGTTTCCGGCGGGCAGCTCACCCTTGAATCGACCCATGCCGAGCCGACGGCGGGTGCCATCTGCGCCGATGTACCAGACAGTGGCGGAGGCCGGCTCGCTGGTCAGGGCGACGGTGACAAGCAGCGGCTCGAGGTCGAAGGAGATGCGCGGGATCTCCTCACCGGCCTGCGGGACTGTGATCTGCACCACGCGGCGCACCGGCTTCTTGTTGGGGAGTTCGACCGCGATGAGGTGAGGGCCAACGAAGAGACGGGTCTGGAGCGGCGTGCTGCCGATGGAGCCCAGCTCGATATCGTCAACGAAGATGGCGGCACCGGGCGGGTTGGAGGCAATCTGGACGGGAACATCGCGAACGTTGGTGCCGAGCGCATACCGCTGCGCGGAGCGCGGGGGCGGCGTGGAGCCATTGGCCTTCACCACTGCATCCTCAACCCGCTCACGGGCGATCCGGACAGCGTCGGCGCCGATGGCGATCTCGAGCTCAGCCGCCAAGCTGACGGCCTGCGTGGCCGCCTCTTCGGAGGTCGCAGCGAACTTCTTGAGGCTCTCGCGCGCCTCCACCCATCGACCGAGACCCGCCTGAGCCTGGGCGATGTAGAAGTGGAGCAGCGGCTTGGGCAGAATGGCATCGGCTCGCATGAACTGCCGAACGGCCTCTTCGAACTGCCCTGTGCTGAAGGCCTCGCGGCCTGCCAGATAGGCACTGCGCGCGAGCTCTTTCTGCTCGTCCGGCGTCGGTTGCGAGGCAGCGGCCTCTACCTGCGCCTCGGCCGGCAGCGCCACGCCGAGCGCCAACGCGGTGCAAAGCGCAGCACCCATACATACAGTCCAAAGGCGCGATACGGAGCCCATCATACTCTCCCGGACACAGCTGCAAGACAACGGCGAGAGGCTACCCGCGGCCCCGCGGCCCGTCAACGCAGGCCGCGCTCCTCGCGCTTGACCTCCTCCCAGAGCGCATCCATCTCCGCGAGGTCGGACTGCTCCGGAAGCAGCCCACGGCCGGCCAGTTTGGAGAGCACCCCGCCAAACCTCCGCTCGAACTTCGCGTTGGTCCGGCGGAGAGCTGCTTCGGCATCGAGGCCGAGCTTGCGGCCGAGGTTGACGACCGCGAACATGAGGTCGCCGAGTTCGTCCTCCATGGCATCCTGAGAGCCGGAGGCCATGGCCTCCTCGACCTCGGCGGTCTCCTCCTTGATCTTGGCGATGACCTCCTGTGCGGAGGGCCAGTCGAAGCCCACGCTGCCTGCCCGGGTCGCTATCTGCTGCGCGCGCTGCACGGCCGGCGCGGAGCGAGGGACTCCGTCGAGCAGGCCTCGACCCTCTGCACGCTTGAGCTCCTTCCAGGCCTTGAGGACCGCATCCGCATCTTCGGCCGTGCCGCCGGCAAACACGTGGGGATGGCGGCGCACCATCTTGTCAGAGACCAGCGCGATCACACGCGCAAGATCGAATGCCCCGCGATCATGGGCGATCTGGGCATGCAGGACCACCTGCAACAGCACGTCTCCGAGCTCCTCGGCGATGGCCTCGTCGCTACCTGCATCGATGGCGTCGATGAGCTCGTAGCTCTCCTCGAGCAGGTAGGGCCGCAGCGACGCGTGCGTCTGTTTGAGGTCCCACGGGCAGCCCTGCGGACCGCGAAGCGTCGCGATGATGTCTGCAAAGCGCTGGAGCGGCGCAGGCGGCCCACTTACGAGCGGCAGCGGAGCAATGTCCTCCAGAGCGGGGGTGACGAGCGCTGGGGAGGGGGTTTCATTCGGACACATTTTGTCTCCGCGGCCGAAGGTGTTGTAGAGGGGCGGCACACCTTGTGAGGTCTGCTCGAAGTGTCAACGCATCACCACGCACCGGACGGGCGAGCGCGGGCCGGCCTTGGGTCGGCGCTGTTCTTCGCGGCGGTCTGCACAGCCTCAGGCCCCGCGCGTGCGGCGGATGCTGAGAGACCTCTGCCGATCACGCTTGAGGCGCTGCGTGAAGGGAGTGGCGCGATCGATGGTCGCGCGCTGGCGATGCGTGCGGTCGAGCATCTTCGAGCAAGCGACACCGTGCGGGCGGAAAAGGAGTTGGTCCTCGCAGGAGCACGGTCACCTGGGGCTGCTGAGACCTGGGCGGCGCGGGAGCTCCTTCTCGCCGAGCAGACGCCCTGGGACCTGCCGGAGCGGCTCGAGACCTATCGCGCGCTTTGGAGCTCACTTGCCGCCGACCCTGCGGCGGCGCTCTCACTGCAGAGCTTCGGCTACCGGCTTGGTGGGAACCTCCTCATGCTGCTCGGAGCAGCGCTCTCGCTCGGACTCGCCGCGTCGGCGGCAGGCTGCTTTCACGTCGATATCCGACGCGCATCCGCCAACCTGCTGCATGCGGTGGTCCCCCGGGCGCTGCCCTGGCTCGCGGTAGCCTGCGCAGCACTGGTGACGGGCAGTATCTCGGTTGGCGTGGCAGGCGCAGCAACGATCGGGGTTCTCTACCTTCAGGGCTGGCGGCGGCTCCTCATCCCGGTCACAGCACTCTGCATCGCCTTCGCGCCTCTGCTCACCGAGCGGGCCGACCGGCTCGACGACCTGGTCTCATCCGATGAGCTCTATGCGCTCCGCACCATCTCGCAGCGCTGCAGTTCGTCAGCATGTCGCGACGCACTCCGGCTCGCCTCGAAGAGCGATGCAACGGGAGCCAGCGGCGTGGCGCTCGCGCGGGCCCTGCGCTCGAGCAGCGACCCCGAAGATCAGGCAGAGGCGGCACGGCTGCTCGCCAACCCAGCGCGGTTGGCCTCGCTGCAACAGTTTGCCTCGGGCGAAGCGCTCGGTTCGACGCCTGCGGGTCTGACAGCGGCCTGGCTCGCGGAGGCCGGCGCCCGAGCCGCAACAGCGCCGCGGGCAGCAAACGATGGTGTTCGGGGGCTAGGTGGCGCGGTCTCGCGGTTGGGCGGCTGGCTCCTTGCTGCGCTTGTCCTGCAGGCCGGCCTGCTGGCCCTCTTCTTGCGACGTGACGGCCTGCTCTCCTACCGCTGCGCAACCTGCGAGGCGGTCTGCAGCGCGGCAGAGCAGCGAGCGAATGGTGGCTGCAACCTCTGCGGTGATGAGGGGGCCGAATATCGGGACGCAGAGCAGCAGGCGGTGGCCCGGTACCGGCCGAACGCGCTCAGCCGGCGCGCCACCTGGTCGAAGGCTGTTGGCGACCTGCTGCTCCCCGGCCTGGGCGGAGTCGCCGCTTCGGTCGAAGCCGCCTCCCTGGTGCTGCTCCCGCTCTCCTGCCTCGCAGCGGCCCTGCTGGCGGCACCGGAGCCCTGGTGGCCAACGACGGCGGCGGCGGTGGGGTTGCTGCGCAGTTGCGCTGCGGTGCTGCTGGGTCTGTTGTGGTGCACGATGCTTGGGCGCCTGGTCC
>JBIIFW010000240.1:0-4505 GCA_044236985.1 Bradymonadia bacterium
ATGGTCGCAGCACCAGGAAGCGTAGCCGCGAGCGGCAGATCTGCCCGAAGCAGCGCGACCGTGAGCGACGCTCCGAGCGCGCCGCCCGTCACCATCGCGAGCGAGCCCCGCGCGACCATCCAGCCGGTGAAGGGGAGGGCGCGCAAGGGCTCGAGCTGGGGCAGACGGACGAGCCGGTCGAAGGCGGGAAAGAGCAGCAGCGCGACCGCGAAAAGCGCCGCATAGAGTTCGAGGTCTGCGCCCGTGTCGGAGGCCGGCAGGCGGAGCCCCGCGAGCCGCGCCACCAGCCCCGCCAGCGGCAGCCCAAGCAGCAAGGCGCCGCCCAGACGGCTCGGCGTGGCCCCTGTGGCCTGCGGAAGGGCAACGCTGCTCATGGCGCCGCCGGCGCGCTAGGCGCCTTCGCCGGAGCTGCAGCCGGCGCATCGGGGACCTTGGCCAGCGGGTTCACATAGTCGGGCACAGCGCCACCCTGCACCTTCATGACGGCGTCGCGCTGCATGTCGATGATGAGAATGCGCTGCAGCGCGACCTTGGCCAGCGGGTGCTCAGGCGCCGCGCGGAGAAAACTATGGTAGAGCGTCTTGGCGCTGTCTTGGTCGCCAATCTGCATGGCCCGCTCCGCCTGCGCGAAGGGGCCGGTGTCGATGCCCTTCGCCTCCCCGCAGCCGGTCAGATTCGGCAGCAGCGACAGGAGAAAGAGGCCGCAGCGAAGGCTCCTCGCAAGGCTTTCTGGCCCTTTCACGGCAAAGCGGCTATGCAGGCCGCCCTCCGTCAATCCGGGGCGAGGCAAGCTGCTTGCCAATCGCATTCCCGGGGCGGGCACGACCTTGGAGAACGACATTGAAAACGGCATCTGAGCTCCACTGCGGAACGGTGGCCATTGTTGGCCGACCCAACGTGGGCAAGTCAACCCTTCTCAACCAACTTGTGGGCAGAAAGGTCTCCATCGCGACTGCAAAGCCGCAGACCACCCGCAACCGGATCATCGGCGTCACCACCAAGCCGGGCGAGCACCAGATCATCTGGGTTGACACACCCGGCGTCCATCGCGCTGCCAACCTCCTCAACAAGCGCATGGTCACCGCCGCGCTCGACGCAGCCGACGGCACCGATGTCATCCTCTTCGTCCTCGAGGCCGCCTCGACCATCCGCGAAGACCGGCCCCCCATCTGGGGCGGCGACGCAGAGGTGATGGAGCGGGTGAAGCGGGCGGCCGCCGATCGCCCCATCGTGCTCGTCCTCAACAAAATCGACCTCCTGCCCACCAAAGAGGCGCTGCTCCCAGCCCTCGCTCGTCTTGGCGAGAGCGGCGAGTTTGCCGGCATCGTCCCCATCCGCGCCAACCGTGGCCACAATGTGGAGCGCATCGCCCGCGCGGTGGCGCCGCTGTTGCCCATGGGCACCCCCATCTTCCCGGACGACGTGGTCACCGACCGCGACGAGCAGTTCATGATGAGCGAACTCATCCGTGAGCAGATTCTGCTGCAGACCCACAACGAGGTGCCCTACGGCACCGCCGTAGAAATCGAAGAGTTCGCCGACGACACCGACCTCGGCCGCATCGAGATCTCGGCCGTCATCCACGTCGAGCGCGACTCCCAGAAGGGCATCCTCATCGGCAAGGGCGGCTCCCGTCTCAAGGAGATCGGCATCGGCTCCCGCCGCGAGATGCAGCGCCTCTTTCAATCCCGTGTCCACCTCCGGCTGATGGTGCGTGTGGAGGAGGACTGGAGCGGCAACGACAAGGGCCTCGCCCGCTTTGGTTACCAAGGAGACGAGCTGTGAGCCAGTTCCCAGGACATGACGACGAGGACGACTCCTTCGACGACGCCGAGGCGGCCGACGACTATGTCGCAGAGTTCTACGACGGCATCGGCGATGACGAAGAAGAGCCGGAAGCCGACGCCGCAGACCTCCTCGACGAAGAGGGCGAGTTCCCCGAAGAGACCGACACCCTCATCCCGCTGATCGCCATCGTCGGCCGGCCCAACGTGGGCAAGTCGCGGCTCTTCAACCGGCTCACCGGCACCCGCTTCGCCATCGTCGAAGACATGCCCGGCGTAACCCGCGACCGCCAGTATGGCGATGGCACCTGGGATGACCATGTCTTCCATGTTGTCGACACGGGCGGCTTCGAGCCCGACACCGACGACGGCATGCTCAAGCTCATGCGCCGTCAGGCCGAGCTGGCCATCGAAGAGGCGCAGATCATCTTCTTTGTCGTCGACGGCCAGGTCGGTCTCGTGAATGCCGACCGGGAGATCGCCACCGTGCTTCGGCATGCGGGCAAGCCGGTCTTCATCCTCGTCAACAAGGTCGACGGCCCGCGCCAAGAGGTGGGTATCGGCGAGTTCTACGAACTCGGTTTTGCCAACGTCCAGGACCTATCGGCAGAGCACGGTCGCAACTTCGACATGGTCATGGAGCTGGTGCTCCCCATGTTGCCGCGGCAAGACCAGCTCAAGCGCGACGAGACGGTGCTCCGTGTCGCCATGCTTGGCCGCCCCAACGCAGGCAAGTCGAGCATCGTTAACCGCATCCTCGGCGAAGAGCGGCTCCTTACGAGCGATGTCGCCGGCACCACCCGCGACTCCATCAACACCTGGATTGAGCGGGACGGCCAGCGCTTCCTCTTCATCGATACCGCCGGCATCCGGCGCAAGCGGAGCATCTCCCATCGCGTCGAGCAGTATGCGGTCGTGCAGTCCTTCAAGGCCATCGACCGCGCCGACGTGGTCTTCTACCTCATCGACGCCACCGTCGGCGTGACCGCGCAGGACCAGCGCATCCTCGGCCTCACCCACGAGAAGGGGCGCGGCATCGTGCTCCTCCTCAACAAGTGGGACATGATGAAGCTGAGCGAGCCCGAGGCACGGGCCTATCTCGCCAACATCCGTGAGCTGCTCGCTTTCTGCAACTACGCGCCCATGATGACGGTCTCCGCCAAGACGGGCCTGCGTGTAAGCCGTATCTTCGACCTGGCCATTCGGGTCCGTGAACAGTTCGACCGCCGTATCTCCACCTCGGAGCTCAACCGCTTCCTCGAGGAGTCGCTGCTCAAGAACCCGCCCAAGAGCACCGGCCTCAAGCGGCTCAAGGTCTTCTACGGCAGCCAGGTGGCGACCCGTCCGCCTACCTTCATGTTCGTTTGCAACGACGACCGGCTGGTCCATTTCAGCTACCAGCGCTACATCCGCAACTCCATTCGCGACACCTTCGGTTTCGAGGGTGTTCCGCTCAAAATCTTCTTCCGTTCGCGCGGCAAGAAAGAGGATGAGGGAAAGACCGAATAGGCCTTAAAGCTTGGGCGTTGCGAGGCTATCGACAATCCAGCGGTAGGAGAGGAGCAGCGCTCCGCTCCAGGCTGGTGAGGCACCGTGCGCGTCGGATACCGGCGCATCGATGCGGAGCTGCAGCCCCGTGGCGTGGTCGCGTTCGATCCGGTGGTCCAGGCCAAGGAGGAGGCCCGCCGTTGGCTGCAGTTCGTCTTGCCAACGGAGCCCGCCGCTGATGCCCGCGTAGGGCACCCAGGCGAGGGCATCGAGGGTTGCGACGGCGGTAACGGAGGCCGACGGAGTAAGGTTGCTGTCGGCGTCGGTGGTGAGCGCTAGGCGCCCAGTCCAGGCCGGGCCGGGGAAGAGCGCGGAGGTGAGCGAGACCGCGACCTCGGCGCCCGGCGCGAGGGGTTCTGTGAGTGCGGGGAGCGCTAGGCCCGCTTCGACCGCGGGTGACCACTCGCCGCGCCCAACCTGCGCGCGGGCAGATGCCGCAGGCAGGACCACCAAAAGGAGGGCGCAGCAGGCAAGAAAGCGGCCTCTGGCGGCGCATCGGAGCGCGGGAATGCTTGACACCCTTTCTTCCTCCACACTACCTTCTACGCTCTTGTGGGCTGCTTCGCGGCTGCCCCGGTCACCACACGATGCAGCGGCCTCCTGCGCGAGTCCCGCATCACCTACCAGAGAAGTCTGCCGTGGCGCTAAAAATCAAGCGAAGGGTGGAGCTGCCCGCTTCCGAAAAGCCGGCCGTATCCAACACTGACAATCTGGCCCCCGGCGAAGAGCCCGTCTTCGAAGGCGAGGCCGAAATTCCCGGCGAGCCGCGCACCGAGGCGGCCAAGCCCGATGAGTTCGCGATTGCAGCAGACGGCTTCTTCGAGAAGCTGGCTGCACGCCGTCAGCAGATCGCTGTCGGCCTCGGCGCCCTCGTCATCGCGATGATTGGCTACTCGATGGTGCAGGACAGCAGCGCTGCAACCGACGCCTCCTCCGCCAAGCTTGCGCTTGACGCGCTCTCTCTGCAGACGGCCGAAGTGGGCGACGGCAGCGGTGCCGAGCTCCAGAACAAAGACAAGACCGAGGCCCGCCGCGGCCGCATCTTCAAGACCAACGAGGCCCGCTGGAAGGCTGCTCTCGAGGCCGCTCAGGCCGCCGCAGCCGCAGGCAGCAGCGCCGCGCTCCCGCTCGTCGCCGCCGCACAGGTCGCCTCGGGCTCCGGCGAGGCAGCCA
>JBIIFW010000241.1:0-4499 GCA_044236985.1 Bradymonadia bacterium
ACGCCAGGCACGGTGCGCGGCGCGCGCGGCTTCGTCGAGTCTCCGTCGCGCTGTGGTCTCGATGGCGAGCGGCTTCTTGTTTGCGCCAACCACGTGAATGCCCCGCGCGAACGCTGCTTCGTAGGAACGCTCCATCCCTGTTGCAGCCGTGCAATCCACCAGGATGGGGAGCGGCAGGCGCGCGAGGCGGTCGAGAGCATCTGCCAATCGGTTCTCGTCGAGGAGCGCTTCGCACTGTTCGAGCGCTCGGACGGCGTCTGAAGGCGACAGGCCGTCAGGATCGAAGCAGAGGCGCCTGCTGTCTGCGATACCGACGAGGCGGAGATCGATGTCGTGCTCATCGCGAAGGCGATGCTTCTCGCTGGAGAGCTGTGCCAGCAGCTGGCTGCCGACGGTGCCTTTGCCGAGGAGAAGCAGGCTGACCAGTTCCGGCGCGAGGTTCATCGCGGCGTGGACGCTTCGAACCGCAAGCGCCGTGTCGTCGCCGTCAACGACGCATCGGATCGCGCGCGACGTGGCAGTCTGCGACGCGGCACGCACTGGGATCCCCGCGCGACCGAGCGCACCGAAGAACCTACCCGCCACGTTGACCCCGCGCCCCATGGCCTCTGCGACCAGCGTGAGGAGCGTGACGCTGCTTCGTTCACGCAGCTCCGGCAGTGTCCCAGCTGCAGCTCCTCGGGCGAGCTCCGTTACAATCACGGCGCGCGCACGTGGCACGTCCGAAGCGGTAACGACGAGAGCAATCCCGTTCCCTCGCGGCCCCTGCGACTCCAGCCAGACGGAGATACCTGCTGCGTGAAGGGCTGCAGCCACCCGTGGCCCCAGTCCGAACTGTGCGGTTTGGTGGCTCCCCTCGATGTCGAACAGCGTCATCCCCTCCAGCGATGTGACGCAGGCGGGTCGGTCGGCGTCTGCTGCGCCATGCGCGTCGATACGTGTTCCCGCGTCGCCCGGTGCGAGGGTGTTGCGGATCCGCATCGGGATGCCGGCCTCAATCAGGGGAAGCATCGTTCGCGGGTGCAGCATCTTGAGGCCAAGCCCGGAGAGTTCGAGCGCCTCCTGATAACTCAGGTAGGGAACGGGATAGGCTTCCGCGACCAGGCTGGGGTCCGCGGTCATGATGCCGCCGACATCGGTCCAGATGTGGACCTCGTCCGCGCCGCGCGCACGTGCGAGGATCGCCGCGGTGTAGTCTGAGCCGTTCCGGCCGAGTGTCGTCGTCCTGCCGCTCTGCGTCCTGCCGAGAAATCCGGTATGGATGCGAAGCTGACCGGCGTCGCTGCGGGCGGCCAGCGCGACCACGGTCGGCTCCCACAGAACCGATGCGTCTCCGTGCCGCTCGTCGGACCTCAACCAATCCCGCGCATCGACGGCGACCGCCTGCATTCCCTGTCGCTGTGCGGCGAAGGTTATCAGACGAGCTGCGAGGCGCTCGCCAAAGGAGAGCAGTTCGTCTCGCGGGCCCGGCGCCAACTCTCTCACGGCATGAATTCCGCGAAGGAGCGCCAGTAGCGACTCCTGGAGGTCGGTGGTGATGTCGGCGCTCGGCGCGGTGCCGGTAGCCTCCAGAACGGTCATCGAGCTGTCATCGAGGATGAGCATCGCCGTCGTGATTGCCGCGCGAAGGTCGCCGGCGGCGGCAGCTTCACCCGCAGAGAGGAGACGGTCTGTTGTCTCGCCCAGCGCGCTGACAACCACTTCAACGTCCGCCTCTGCAGCAGTGGACGCTACAATCTGGAGCACGGCTCGTAGCCGCTCCGGCGCACCAAGAGAGGAGCCACCGAACTTGAGAACGAGCTTTTTCACGTTGGCTTACCAGTTCCTTGGAGACTCTATGATACAGGAATAGTTTCCACGAAAACATCGTTATGTCAACGCTGCGGTGGTCGGCCCGATCCGGTTGGCGGCCGCCTTCTCGCATGATAGGAGCGATGCTTCGAACCGGAGGATGCTGTATGGCGACGCGCGCAGGGACAGCCCGTCAGGGAGCACAGGCGAGGGGAGACGACCTCGGAGCGGCTGAACTCTCCCGGCGGGTCGCGAACAGTCTCCATCGGATCCGCAAGGCGCGCGGCCTCTCGCTGGACCAGCTCGCAGCGGCCAGTGGCGTCAGCCGCGCAGCCCTCTCTCAGATTGAAGGCTCGAGGACCAACCCGACCCTCGCGATTCTATGGAAGGTCGCTGTCGGACTCGGCGTTCCATTCGGCGAACTGCTCGGAGAGCAGGTGGACGCCCGGTGCCGCGTCCTGCGCAGCCAGGACATCACACCGCTCCGGAGCGTAGACGGTCGCGTCGAGAGTCGGCTGCTCACGCCCGCGGGCGCGACCCCGGGCCTCGAGACCTATGAATTGCGCATGGCGCCGCGCGGGATTCTCACGAGTGAGGCCCATGTGCCCGGGACCAGCGAGACGGTGATCGTACTCACGGGAGCCCTGCGCATGACGGTCGAGGATGAGAGCTTCGAGCTTGCGCCGGGCGATACCTTCCACTTCCGCGCCGATGCGCCGCACAGTTATGAGAACCGCTCGACGCACGAGTGCCGGTTCCTCAACCAGATCGCCTACGGCACCAACTCCGACGTCTGAGTCGGTGCGGTTCGCCAGCCGCGCTCGTCGGAAGGCTGACCGCGAGCCGCAACGGAGGGCCCGTTTCGAGCACAGGTGCTCGGGCTTGACGGTGTGGTGCTGTCAATGCGTCGGTGGCTGCGCATCGATGTTTGACTTGCACCGGGCGATTGTGTCTTTTATGATAGAAACTCCGTCATGATAAGGACGTTCCCTCTCGATTCCACAGGAGTTGCCATGAGCCAGAAGCCTGAGACCCTTGCCCTCCACGCCGGCCAGGTCGCCGACCCCACCACCGGATCGCGCGCGGTCCCCATCTATCAGACCACCTCCTACCAGTTCCGCGACACCGAGCACGCAGCCAACCTGTTTGCTCTCAAGGAGTTCGGAAACATCTACACCCGCCTCATGAACCCGACGACCGACGTCCTCGAGAAGCGCATCGCCGCCCTCGACGGCGGCATCGGGGCGCTTGCCGTCGCGAGCGGACAGTCGGCCATCACCTTTTCTATCCTCAACATCGCGCAGGCCGGTGACGAGATCGTCTCCGCCGACAACCTCTACGGCGGCACCTACAACCTCTTCCACCACACGCTCCCGCGTCTGGGCATCAAGGTTGTCTTCGTTCCCTCGAACGATCTCGATGCGTTCGACCGTGCGATCACCCCACGCACCAAGGCAGTCTACGCAGAGTCTATTGGCAATCCGAAGCTCGATGTTGCCGACGTTGCAGGCATCGCGGCCGTCGCCCACAAGCATGGCATCCCGCTGATCGTCGACAATACCGTCTCGCCGCTGCTTTTCCGTCCGATTGCGCACGGTGCCGATATCGTGGTCTACTCGGCCACCAAGTTTATCGGCGGACATGGTACCTCCATCGGCGGGCTTATCGTCGACTCCGGCAAGTTCGACTGGACCAACGGCAAGTTCCCCCTCATCGCCGCGCCCGACCCATCCTATCACGGCGTAAACTTCGTCGATGCGCTCGCCCCGCTCGGCAACCTCGCCTACATCATCAAGGCGCGTGTCACGCTGCTGCGTGATCTCGGCGCGGCGATGTCGCCCTTCAACGCCTTCCTCTTCCTGCAGGGCCTTGAGACGCTTCCGCTCCGCATCGAGCGCCACGCCCAGAACGCGCTCGCCGTGGCGCAGTGGCTGGAAGGGCACCCGAGGGTGGGTTGGGTCAATTATCCGGGTCTTGCGAGCAGTCCGAACCACGCACTCGCCAAGCGCTACCTAGAGCGCGGATTCGGGGCCATTCTCGGCTTCGGCGTCCGCGGCGGACTCGAAGCAGGTCAACGCTTCATCAACAGCCTTTCGCTTGTTTCGCACGTCGCCAACGTTGGCGATGCCAAGACACTTGCGATTCACCCGGCATCAACCACGCACTCCCAGCTCTCCCCCGAGGAACAGGCCGCGACCGGGGTCACGCCCGACTTCATTCGCCTCTCCGTCGGTATCGAGCACATCGACGATATCCTCGCCGATCTCGACCAAGCGCTCGCCAAGGTCTGACGCAGGTGGCCGCGCAGCGCATCCCGCGGATTGGCGTCGTCAATCTCATGCCGCAGATGGAGCAGTATGAGCCGATGCTCCGTGCCTTCCTCGACCGGCCGGCGCGCCCTTGGGCCTTCGTCGGGCTGCGCCTGCGAATGCATGATTACCGGAGCAGCGACCCGAACCACCTCGCGACCTATCTGTTCGCGGACGAGGCACTTCCCACGCTCGATGCAATCCTCCTCACAGGCGCACCTGTTGAGACGCTCCCGCTGGCCGAGGTCCGTTACTGGCCGGAGCTCGAAGGCCTGCTCGAGGCAGCCGCCCTCCGAGGGCTGCCCGTCACGGGCATCTGTTGGGGAGCGATGGCGCTCGCGGAGCGGCTCGGCGTACCCCGCGTCTTGTTCTCGATGAAGCGGTTCGGGTTGTTGACCC
>JBIIFW010000242.1:0-4489 GCA_044236985.1 Bradymonadia bacterium
GTGGTACTGGGGTTCACCTCAGTTCACAGATGTTGGTTACCGGCCCGAGCAGCCCGTACCGTTCAGCCACAAGCTGCACGCGGGTGAGATGGGCATGGACTGCCTCTACTGCCATAACACAGTCGAGACTGCCGCCGTTGCTGCGGTGCCCCCGACCTCCACCTGCATGAACTGCCACGCCAATGTGCTTCCGGAGAGCTCCAAACTGGCGCGCATCCGTGAGAGCGCCAAGAACGACGTGCCCGTGAAGTGGGTCCGGGTGCACATGCTCCCCGACTACTCCTACTTCGACCACAGCGTGCACATCAAAGCGGGTGTCGGCTGCGCCTCCTGCCACGGCCGCATCGACCAGATGCCTGTGGTGGCGCAGGCCAAGCCGCTTAGCATGGGCTGGTGCCTTGAGTGCCACCGTGCGCCCGAGGCCCACCTCCGGCCGGCCTCTGCGATTACCAACATGGCGTGGGACTCCACGACCGCCAACTATCGGGCAGATGAAGATCCCAAGCGCCTGCGCAAGGTCAAGGATCTTCACCCGCCCGAACATTGCTCCGGATGTCACCGATGACCAAGGGAAGCGTCAAAAACGGTCAGCCCCAGTGGCGTAGTCTTTCCAGCCGCACCAACCCTGATCAGGGCTCGGTGAGGGAGTTCCCGGAGGGCGCAGAGAACCTCGAGCTCGATGGCGTCTCCCGCCGTCAGTTCCTGGCCATCATGGGCGCCTCCACCGCTCTCGCGGGTGGTCTCACGGGCTGTGTTCGCAAGGAGGTGGAGTACATCCTCCCCTACTCGAACCGGCCCGAGGATCAGGCGGACGGTGAGGCCCGCTTCTTCGCAACCAACCTCTATGTAGGTGGCGTAGCGCTCGGCCTGCTCGTGAAGAGCCAGGACGGTCGCCCCTCCAAGGTTGAGGGCAACAAGGAGCACCCCTCCAGCGGCGGTGGCACCAATGTGTTCGCGCAGGCGACGGTGCTCGATGTCTATGACCCAGACCGGAGCCGCCACGCCCTCAAGGCCGGCGCGGAGTCGACCCTCGAAGAGGCCCTTGCCGCGGTCGATGCCGCACTTGTCGGCCACAAGGGGGCTGGTCAGGGTCTGGCGATCGTCATCGACAGCAAGCCCTCGCCCTCCAGCCGCGCGCTGCTCGCCAGCATCGCCAAGGGCTATGCAGCCGCTCAGATCTACACCCACGACCACGCCGAGCAAGCCAACACCCGCGAGGGCATGGCGCTCGTCGGTGTTGCCAGCTCCCACCCTGTCTACGACCTCTCGGTCGCCGATGTGGTGGTCAGCCTCGATGCCGACTTCATGGGCACGGGCGTCGATTCCGTCCGGCTGACCCGTCAGTTCACGGGCCGTCGCAAGCCCGAAGCAGCCAAGGCCGGCGAAATCAACCGCCTCTATGCCATCGAGCCCGCCTTCACGGTCACGGGCGCGACCGCCGACAACCGTCTTCAGGTCCCCGCCAGCCAGGTCGGAACCTTCGCCCGTCTGCTCGCCTCCAAGCTCGCTGCTTCTGGCGTAACCCTGCCCGCTGGCGCCGAGGCGCTTGGTGGTGCCGCGGTGCAGGCCGACGAGACCCTCACCAAGTGGGCCGATGCCGTCGCCAAGGACCTCGCTGGCAAGCGTGGCAAGGCGGTCATCATTGTCGGCGAGCGGCAGCCCGCCTGGGTGCATGGCCTCGCCCACCTCATGAACGTGGCCCTCGACGGCCTCACCAAGACCTTCTCGATTCAGCCCGATGCGGGCATGGTCCAGACCCAGAACAGCGAGAAGCTGGCCGAGGCCCTCAACAAGGGTGAGGTCAAGACGCTTATCCTGATTGGCGTCAACCCTGTTTACGACGCACCCGGCGCGCTCAACTTCGGCCAAGCGCTCGCCAAGGCCCCGCTGAGCATCCACCTGGGCTACCATGCTGACGAGACCGCCAAGGCGGCCTCCTGGCACATCCCCATGTCGCATGCGCTCGAGAGCTGGGGCGACCTCCTCTCGTGGGACGGCACGCTGGGCATCCAGCAGCCCCTCATTGCGCCGCTCTTCGACTCGGTGTCGGACATCGAATTCATCGGTCGCATCGCCGGCAAGACCGGCTCGGGCTACGACCTGGTGCGCGACCAGTGGAAGTCTGCCATCCCCGGCGACTTCGAGACCGCCTGGCGCCGCTCGCTCCACAGCGGCAAGTTCTCCACACCGACCGGCGCCGTCACCCCCAACTGGGACTGGGCTCCGCTTGCGGCGCAGGTCGCCAAGGAGACGACTTCGCCCGCGCCGACCAAGGCAGCACTCGAGGCCGTCTTCGCGCTCGACAACAAGACCTACGACGGCCGCTTCGCCAACAATGCCTGGCTTCAGGAGCTTCCGGACCCAGTCACCAAGCTTACCTGGGACAACGCTGCAATGGTCAGCCCCAAGACGGCGCGCGAGCTCGGCCTCCGCTTCGGCTCGGGTGACGATACCGGCAAGGAGTCGTCGGACCTCGTCAAGCTGACGGTCGATGGCCGCGAAGTCACCATTGCGGTGCTCGTCACGCCCGGCGTCGCCGACTTCACCATCCTCGTCCCCATGGGCTACGGCCGCTCCTTCGGCGGCCGCGTCGCTGCAGAGAAGGTTGGCTTCAACACCCACCCGCTCCGCAGCACCATGACGACCGGCTTCCTCGCCGGCGCGACCGTCGCCAAGAGCGGCGGCACCTACCTGCTCGCCCTGACGCAGGACCACAACACGATGCGCGGCGACAGCGAGGCGGCCGACCGCCCCATCCTCCGCCACGCGGAGATTGAGGAGTTCACCAAGAACCCCAAGATCATCGCGGCGCAGGACCTGATGAAGCCCGAGGACCTTGAGTCGCTCTGGGACAAGTCGGACGGCGAGTTCACCGGTCCTCCGATCAACTACAAGAACAACGAGAAGTTCCCCCACCAGTGGGGCATGGTCATCGACCTTACCTCCTGCACGGGCTGCAACGTCTGCACCATCGCCTGTCAGGCCGAGAACAACATCCCGGTGGTCGGCAAGGAGCGGGTGCTCAACGGCCGCGAGATGCACTGGATCCGTCTCGACCGCTACTTCGTCGGCGACGACGAGAACTCGCCCAAGCTTATGACGCAGCCCATGGGTTGCGCCCACTGTGAGACGGCGCCCTGCGAGCAGGTCTGCCCGGTTGCCGCCACCGTCCACGGCCCCGAGGGGACGAACGACATGGCCTACAACCGCTGCGTCGGTACCCGCTACTGCTCGAACAACTGCCCGTTGAAGGTCCGCCGCTTCAACTTCTTCAATTACAACAAAGAAGCCGACACCTCCAACGAGCTGCTCCGCATGCAGCGGAACAACAACGTTACGGTCCGCTTCCGGGGCGTCATGGAGAAGTGCACCTACTGCACACAGCGCGTCAGCGGTGCCCGCATCGCCGCCAAGGTGCATGGCAACGGCATCATCCAGGAGGGCGCCTTCACCTCGGCCTGCGCGCAGGCCTGCCCCGCGGAGGCCATCACCTTCGGCAACATCGCAGCGCCCGATAGCCGGGTCTCGGTGCTCAAGAAGATGGATCAGAACTATGCAGTGCTGGAGTGGCTCAACCTCCGCCCCCGCACCACCTACTTGGCCAAGATCAGCAATCCCAACCCGGAGCTCGGTTAACCCATGGCATCCGCAGGCATGGACAATTCCAACTTTGATCCCTTGGACGAGCGGGCGCCGCTCGTCCTCGGTGAACAGACCTTTTCGGCCGTCACCGAGGCGGTTGCCCGACCCATCGAGAGCGCAGCTCCGAAGATCTGGTACATCATCCTCGGCATCGGCCTCCTCCTCTTGGCCAACCTGGGTATCTCCATCGGATACCTGTTCTGGGAGGGAACCGGCATCTGGGGTCTCAACATCCCGGTCGCCTGGGGCTGGGCCATCGTCAACTTCGTCTTCTGGATCGGTATCGGCCACGCCGGCACGTTGATCTCGGCCGTTCTCTATCTGCTCCGGCAGAAGTGGCGGACCTCGATCAACCGAGCCGCTGAGGCCATGACGCTGTTCGCAGTCGTCTGCGCGCTGGTCTTCCCGACCATCCACGTCGGCCGCGTCTGGCTGCTCTACTGGTTCGCGCCGCTGCCGAACCAGATGGCGATGTGGCCGAATTTCCGGAGCCCGCTGCTCTGGGACTTCTTCGCCGTCAGCACCTACGGAACGGTCTCGCTGCTCTTCTGGTACACGGGCCTTGTTCCCGACCTTGCGACGATGCGCGACCGCTCCAAGACGGCGCTTTCCAAGGCGCTCTACGGCTTCTTCTCGCTCGGCTGGCGGGGCTCCAACCGACACTGGCAGCACTACGAGCGGGCCTACCTGCTGCTCGCCGCGCTCTCGATGCCGCTGGTCCTCTCGGTCCACTCGATCGTCTCGTTCGACTTCGCGACCTCGCAGGTCCCGGGTTGGCACACGACCATCTTCCCGCCCTACTTCGTCGCCGGCGCCATCTTCTCCGGCTTCGGCATGGTTCTTACGC
>JBIIFW010000243.1:0-4485 GCA_044236985.1 Bradymonadia bacterium
CCAAGGGGTTGATGTGGTTCCAGACCTCGCTGGAGGAGGCCGCCGCAGCGCCGCGGTCGTGGGAGGCGATCGGGGCATCGAACAAGGCCTTCCGCGCGGTGCGAAACCTGCTGCGCGAGGGCGACCTGTCGCACCAGGCAACGGTGCTGTCGGGCGAGGTCTTGGCGCAGACCATCACGGCGCGGGCGGGCATCGTCCTGCCGCTGCTGAATCTCAACACCACCTCATCGGTGACCGACGCGCTCTGCCTCCGCAATGCGCTCTTCCCCGAGGAGGTGCCGCACTGGACCTTCGGCGAGACCGAGGCGCGGGTGACCGTGACATTGGCGCCGGAGCAGCGGCTCTCCGATGTCTTCGAGGTGGGCCTCGACGGCCTGCTGCATGAGGTGGAGTGGTACTCCGATGCTGAGGCGCGGACGGTGACCATCGAGGCCATTCCGATGTCGAATGAGGCACCGGGCAGGCTCTTCGTGCTGGCGGGTGATCGTGAGCTCCGGCGAGAGATCGAGGCGATTCTTGCCGAGTAGGCCCCCAGCGGTGGCGGGGGGCCTGTCATGACTGCAGCAGTGCTCATCCTTGCCGGCCTGGTTGGGTTCGGCGCGCTTGCTGGTGCGCTCGGTATCTTCCGCGACAGCGAGGCGGCGGCGGAGGTGCTCAACCGCTTTGCGATCACCCTCGCCTTCCCTGTCTGGATTGTGGTGCTGCTGCTCAAGGAGGAGCAGACCGACAGCGTGGCGCCGGCGCTGCTGTCGGCCGCGGCGGTCTGGCTGCTCTGGCTGCCCTTCGCCTGGGCCGCCTCGCGCTTCTTCCGCGATGCAGCGCACCGGACGGCGGCCTTCTGCGCGCTGATCTACGGCAACAGCGCCTACATCGGCATCCCCTTCTGCACGGCGCTCGCTGGGGCCGCAGGGAGCCGGCGCGCGGTGGGCATTGCGACCCTTCACCTGCTGCTCGGCATGGCGGTGATGCCGGTGCTGCTGCGGCGCGCCTCGCCCCAGGCCAGCAATCGGAGCCTGCTCGCGGAGACCCTCCGCATGCCGATCGTCTGGGCGCCCTGGATCGGCATCGCGGCCCGCTACCTGCCGGACTCCATCAAGCTGCAAGCGGTGGCGATGCTCTCGCCGTTGGGCGCCGCTGCATCGCCGGTCGCGCTGGTTGCGATGGGCCTCTACCTGTGGCGTCACCGCGGCGCGGTGGTGGCGCCGGACCGCGGCGTGGTGGGTACGACGGTGCTGAAGACCGCAGGGGCCGGGCTGGTTGCGCTCGCAGTCGCCTACAACATGCCGATGGAACTCAGCGCGACCGACCGGGCTGTGGTGGTGGCACAGTCGATGACCCCCGTTGGCGTCGCAGTCTTCAGCCTCTGTCATGCCTATGGTGTGGCCGAGCTCTTTGCCGCTCGCGCGGTCGTGGTCTCTACCCTCCTCTGGCTCGTTGGCGCGATGGCCTGGGGCCTCACCTCGTGGGCACATGCAGGATAGCAGCACCGCGACTCCCTCGGCCGGCAGCTCCGCGCTCGCGCTCTTGCGCAAGCACCCGATGGTGCAGGCCTACCTCGCAAGCCGCGTCTTCGGGCTCATGGCGATGACGCTCTTCCGCGCAACAGCCTCGTGGCACCTCTACGAACTCACGGAAAGCAAGGTGCTGCTCGGCACGCTCGGCCTCGCGCAGTTTCTGCCGGCGCTGCTGTCGACGATGGCTGGCGGTGTCATCGCCGATCGCTACGAGCGGACCCGGACGGTGCGTCGGTCGCAGTTGGTGGCGGCAAGCGCAACGCCGATTGTTGCCTGGCTGGCCTATCAAGGGACGCTGCCGCATGGGGTGCTCTTTGTGGCAGCAGGGTGGCTCGCTGCAATCGGTGGGTTGGAGCAGCCGTCGCGCGCGAGCCTGCTGCCTGGCCTGGTGTCTCGGGAAGAGCTTCCACAGACCGTGACCATTGCCGCGACGATGCAGAGTCTCGCGATGGCCTCGGGGCCGGCGCTCGCGGGGCTGCTCCTCGTCTTCTCTCCCATCTGGTCTGTCTACCTGTTGCACTCGCTGCTGCTGCTGACCTCCTACCTGCTTGTGCGGCGGCTCCCGCCTGCCATGCCGAGCGGCAGCGGCGAAGAACAGCCACACCCCTTCCGACAGATGTTCGACGGGGCCAAGTTCGTCTCCTCCTCGCCCGTGCTGCTTGGCTGCATGGCGCTCGACATGGTCGCAGTCATTCTGGGAGGCGCGCAGGCGCTCCTGCCCGTCGTCGCGAAGGAGATCCTCCAGACCGGCCCTGCCGGCTTTGGCATCTTGTCTGCCTCCATCGAGCTCGGCGCGCTCTCCATGTCGATCTTCCTCGCGACCCGCCGCCCGATCGAGCGGGCCGGCAAGACGCTGCTCTGGGCAGTTGCCGCATACGGCGTTGCCACGCTGCTGTTCGGGCTCTCGACAACGCTCTGGCTCTCCGCCGTCGCCTACGCCCTGGTGGGCGCCGCAGACCAGGTGAGCGTTGTGCTGCGACACACCATCGTCCAGCTCTCAACCCCAGACAGCCTGCGCGGGCGGGTGAGCGCCATCAACATGCTCTTCATCCACGCCAGCAACCAGCTCGGCGCCTTTGAATCTGGACTGCTCGCAGCGGCCACAAGTACCCGGTTCGCCATCCTCTTCGGTGGTGGCGAGCCTACCGGACGGGCGACAGTCAGGAGTCAGCAGGCTGATTGCGGCGGGTTCGCAACCGCCCTACTTAGGGCCGGCGGTTCAACCGACCGGCCTGCGAACGAGGAGTGTGAGATGGCAGCAAGCATTGTCGAATCCGTTGAGAGCCTGCGCTTCCCATGGCAGACCGTCGATCCCTTTCTCTTCTGCGTCTACCATGTGGACGACTACCCGGCAGGCACCGAAGAGATGGGCCCGAAGGCGAGTCTCGAGGGGCGCAACCTCGGCCAAGACTTTGGCAACAAAGATGGCTGGAACATGTATCATGGCAAGGAGATCCCTGGCTTCCCGCGCCACCCGCACCGGGGCTTCGAGACGGTGACCTTCACCCGCCGCGGGCTCATCGATCATAGCGACTCGCTTGGCGCCACCGCCCGCTTCGGCGGCGGTGATGTGCAGTGGATGACGGCCGGCAAAGGGGTCGAGCATTGCGAGATGTTCCCGCTCGTGGAGCGTGAGCAGCACAACCAGACCGAGTTCTTCCAGATCTGGCTCAACCTACCGGCCCGCAACAAGATGGCGACGCCCCACTTCGCCATCTTCTGGGCCCACCAGATCCCCGAGCAGACCTTCACCGACGAGGCCGGCCGCAAGACCCATCTGGTCATGGCCGCCGGTGCGATCGGAGAGCAGCCTGCGCCACCGCCGCCGCCCGCGTCGTGGGCTGCTTCGCCGCAGAACGAGGTGGCCATCTGGACCATCACGCTGGAGCCAGGCGCCCGCTGGACCCTGCCCGCCGCATCGCCTGGCCTCTCGCGTTCGCTCTACCTGTTCGAGGGCGCCGTGACGCTCGGCGGCGCTGCGCTTTCCGGCCGGGTGCGGGCAACTGTCCCCTCGCATCTGCCCTGCACCATCGAGAACGGGGATGCGCCGGCACAGCTTCTGCTGCTGCAGGGTCGCCCGATCGGCGAGCCGGTCGCAGCGCACGGGCCCTTTGTGATGAACAACCATGCGGAGCTCCAGCGGGCCTTTGATGACTACCAGCGGGGCCTCTTCGGGCGCTGGCAGTGGCCGAACAGCGCGCCTGTCCATCCGCGTGAGGCGCAGCGCTTCGCCATCCATGCCGACGGTCGCCGCGAGAGCGCGGCGGAGTCGCTCGCCACTCAGGCTGAATCATGATTCGCGGAGCCCTCTGCCTCTGCCTCGCTACACTGCTGGCGGCCTGTTCGGCCCCTCAGGAGACCTCCGTGAAGAACCTCCCCGCAGCCCCCGTTGCACGGCGTGAAGCCATCGTTGAACAGCTCCACGGCGTCGCAATCGCTGACCCCTACCGCTGGCTCGAGGATGGCGACTCCGACGAGGTGAAGGCCTGGGCAGACGGTCAAGATCTCCACGCCCGCGCAGTGCTGAACAGCGTGAAGGGCCACGAGCTGCTCACAGCCCGCTTCTCGTCGCTGCTCTACGTGGACGCCATCTCGACGCCGGTCGCGAGAAAGGGCCGGCTCTTCTACATGCGGCGTCCGAAGGGAGCCGAGAAGTCATTCCTGGCCTGGCGGGACGAGAAGGGAGAGGAGCGGGTCCTCATCGACACCGCGAAGCTCTCTGCGGATGGCACAACGGCACTCGGCGGCTGGGTTCCGTCGCCCGACGGCAAGCTGCTCGCCTACCTCATCAAGCCCAACAATGCCGATGAGGCAACGCTCCGGGTACGTCGTGTGGACACCGGCGAAGACCTCCCGGACGAGCTCGAAGGCGCCAAGTATTCGGGCATGTCGTGGACGCCCGATTCGGCGCAACTCTACTATGTCTGGGTGCCGCCGGTGAGCGAGACCGTGACGGTCGAGCAGCGGCCCG
>JBIIFW010000244.1:0-4483 GCA_044236985.1 Bradymonadia bacterium
GGTTGCGGTGGTGTCGGCCTCGAGCGCGGAGGCCGCTGAGCTTTCGGGCCAGCAGGTTGTGGAGCAGATGCTCGACAAGGAGGCGCTCGGCTTTCAGAGCGGCCAGGTGTCGATGACGCTGCTGGTCCAGGATGCCGGCGGTGAGAGCCGCGAGCGGCGGCTGACGATTCGGGGCATGCAGGAGCAGGGTCAGCTTCGTGCGCTCGTGCGGGTGACGGCGCCTGCGGAGGTGTCGGGGCAGGCCTATCTCTTCCGGGAGAACGCGAAGGGCGAGGATGACTTCTATGTCTTCATGCCTGCGCTCGACGATGCACCGCGGCGCATCTCGGGGAGCCAGAAGAACGGCTCCTTCATGGGCACCCACCTGAGCTACTCGGACCTGGAGTCACGCGACCTCAAGGAGGGCAGCTACACGAAGCAGGCCGACGAGAAGATTGGCAACGCGGACTGCTACCGGGTGGAGGTAAAGCCGAAACAGCGG
The DNA here is from genome assembly GCA_044236985.1 of Bradymonadia bacterium. GTDB lineage: Bacteria > Myxococcota_A > Bradymonadia > REDH01 > REDH01 > CAIWGR01. The sequence continues at coordinate 482 of JBIIFW010000244.1, forward strand.
AGCGCCGGCCAGGCGGCCTCGACGGTGGTCTGGGTGCGCAAGAGCGACATGATGCCGATGCGGGTTCGCTACTTTGACGACAAGGGCGTTGCGACGAAGACGCTGTTTGTGGAGCAGACGGCGGTGTCGGGCGGGAAGAGCTATGTGCGGCGGCTGACGATTCGGCCCGCGTCGGGCGGGTCGACGACGATGGTGCTCGACGCGGTGGATTTTGCGGTGGTTCCGGCGGCCGCAGAGATGACGCCGCAGGCGCTGGCCCGGTGAAGATGCGGGGGCTGCTTTGGGCGCTTCTGCTCGCGCCGGCTGTGGCGCAGGGGCAGGAGGGCTGGATCTCCGACGAGGAGAATCCGGGCGCCCTGCCCGAGGCTGCGGAGCCTTTGGCGGAGGGTTCGGCAGCGGCCGTCGATGAGGGTTGGATTGTGGACCCGGAGCTGTCGGCCCTGCCCGTTGTGACTGTGACACCCGCGGAGTCTTGGACGCTGCAGCCGCGGCTTGAGGTGGAGGGTTGGACGGGGTTCGACACCGCCTGGGATGGTCGCGGTGAGGCCCTGCATCGGCGCGGGCTCTACGGCGAGGCGCGGGTGGATGGCCGGCGTGGTGCGTCGAGCAGCCTGCGGCTCTCTGCGCGTTGGCGGGTGGAGGAGACGGTTCGCTCGGAGTCGCTGCCGGAGTCCCTCTGGGATGGTGGCGCGGAGGGAACACTGGCCGAGCAGCGAACGGAGCTGGACGAGGCCTGGTGGAGCGGTTCGGTGGGCGAGGCCGGCCGGCTGACGGTGGGGCAGCAGTCGATTCGGTGGGGCTCGAGCGATGTGCTTCAGCCGGGCGATGTGATTGCGCCGAAGGACTACCGGGACGGCTTCCTCGCGGTGGGTGGACGGGCCCGGATGGCGGTGGCTGCGGTGCGCTACCAGTGGTCGGCCGCAGACTGGGAGACCGACCTGGTCTGGTTGCCCTTCTTTGTCCCGAACCGGGTCGACTTCTTCGGCAGCGATGCTGCGGCGCTCGTTGGTGCGCCAACCGACTACCTGCCGCCGCTGCTTTCGGGGGCGGGGTCGTGGCTGCTGCATCCGAGCACCCGGGCGCTGCTTCAGCCGGTGTTGCTGCAGACCGAGCTTCCCGAGGCGACCTTCGCAAATGGGTCGCTGGGCGGCCGCATCGTGGGCCATGGCGAGGGCTGGGATGGGGGCATCGGGCTCTTTGCCGGCTGGGATCGGATGCCGCTGATCGAGGCTGCGCCGGCGGTGCGGAGCCTGGTTGCGGGGGCGATCGCGGCGCAGGGTCGTGGCGAGCTCTTTGAGGCGAGCGGGGCGGAGTCGGCGGGGCTAACCGCGGCGCTGCTGGGTGGCGAGCCGCTCTGGTCGTCACGGTATGCGCGGCGGCTGACGGCGGTGGCCGATGCGGCGGTTGTGGCCGGGCCGGCGGTGGTTCGGATTGAGTCGGCCTTCAGCCCGGAGCGGACGCTGCTGCTGACGAATGGCAACGGCGTGCGCCGGCCGGTGCTCTTCTCCACGCTCGGGCTCTCTGCGGAGCCGATGGGTGGCGAGGTGCAGCTCTCGGTGGAGGGGTTCTGGCAGCACGCCTGGGTGGAGGCGGGCGAGGAGCCCCTGCTGACAGGCGCCGACCATGCGGGTGTGGCCGGCGGCGTGGGCTTTGACCCGAGCGTGACGGGTGCGGGTGGCCTCGGTGGACGGCTGGCGGGCATGTGGGTGGCGACCACGGGCGACCTGCTCCTCTCACCGGCGGTGAGCTATGCCTCGGGTGGGCTGACCTGGACGCTCTCTGCGACGCAGACGGTGGCGTCGGAGGAGCCGGCGCTGACGGTTGGCGATGTGGTGGGGAGCGACGACGAGGTGCTGCTCACGGTGCGTGCCGTCTACTGAGTGGTGTCGCTCGCGGTTCGCGCTCTTTGACAGCAGGGCCGGTGCGGGTAAGGGAGCGGCCGCAATGGAGCCGCTTGGCCCTTAACGAAGGACGAGACCATGGGACGTACATTTGAGAACCGTAAGTCGGCGATTTTCGCCCGATCGGACAGGATTTCGAAGGTCTTCGCCCGCCTCGGGCGTGAGATCGTGATTGCTGTGCGTCAGGGTGGCGGCACGACGGCGGAGACGAATTCGACGCTCAAGCGGGTGCTTGCGAATGCGCGCGCTGTGTCGATGCCGAAGGACACCATCGAGAATGCCATCAAGCGGGCCACGGGCGAGGGCGGCGACAACTACGACGAGGTCATCTACGAGGGCTACGCGCCGCACGGCATCGCGATGCTGGTGGTGACGGCGACCGACAACCCGACGCGGACGGTGGCCAATGTTCGGAGCCACTTCAACAAGTGTGGCGGCAGCCTCGGCAACTCGGGGAGCGTTGGCTTCCTCTTCAACAAGATGGGTGTCTTTCGGCTCAAGCCGGATGGCATCAACCGCGAGGATCTTGAGCTGGAGCTCATCGACTTTGGCCTGGAAGAGCTGGGCGAGGGGACGGGCGAGAAGGGCGAGCCGCAGCTTGTTCTGCGCTGCGCCTTCAACGACTTCGGCAAGCTGGCCGGGGCCATCGAGGCGCGGAAGTTGGCGCTTGTGAACTCGGGTGCCGAGCATGTGCCGATGACGTCGACGGAGCTGACCGACGCGCAGATTGATGATGTGATGAAGCTCATCGAGCGTCTCGAGAACGACGACGATGTGCAGGGTGTCTTCCACAATATGGAGTAGGGCCGGCGTTGCCTGTTGGTGCGCGGTCATGGAGGAGAATCGACATGGCTGAGTCGCTTGCAGGGAAGGTGGCCTGGATTACGGGCGGTGGCAGCGGGCTGGGGCTCTACCTCGCGGTGGAGCTGGCGCGGCGCGGCTGCGATGTGGCTGTGTCGGGCCGGCGGGTGGACCGATTGGCGGAGGCGGTCGCGGCCATCGAGGCGACGGGTCGTCGCGGCTATGCGGTGGCCTGCGATGTGACCGATGATGCGTCGGTTGCGGCCGCGGTTGCGGAGGTGGTGGCGAAGGCGGGCCGGCTCGACATCGCGGTGGCCAACGCAGGGTTTGGTGTGGGTGGCCGGATCGAGACGGTGGATGCCGCGGCCTGGCGCCGGCAGTTTGAGACGAATGTGGTGGGGCTCACATCGACCATCTTCCATGCGATGCCGGAGCTGCGGAAGTCGCAGGGGCGGATGGTGCTGGTGGGGAGTGTCTCGGGCTTCGTGGCGAGCCCCGGGATGGCCCCCTACCATGCGAGCAAGTATGCGGTTCGGGCGATAGGGCAGTCGCTGTCGATGGAGCTGGCGGGCAGCGGCGTGAGCTGCACCTCGATTCATCCCGGCTTTGTAGCGAGCGAGATTGCGCAGGTGGACAACACGGGCGTTTTTCGGCCGGAGGTCGCGGATGGCCGCCCCGCGAAGCTGATGTGGCCGACCGACCGTGCCGCGCGGGTGATGGCCGATGCGATCGTGGCGCGCCGCCGTGAGTTTGTCTTTACCTTCCACGGGAAGGTGGCGGCCTGGCTGGGGATGCATGCGCCGTGGCTGGTGCATGCGGTGGCGTCGCGGTTCGCAAGCAACTACCGGCGGCGGAAGTTGGAGGGATAGGGCGGCCTGCGGGGGCAATGATTTGTTTCCACCTGACGCGCGGTGTGCTAATGGCGCGCCGCGATTCGCATTGTCAGAAAGTGGAGTGATTTCATGAACTTGCAGCGTTTTTTAGGTTTCTTTGCGATATTGGTCAGCTCTGTGTCCGTCGGAAGCGGCTGCGCTAATGATTTTGAAGATTCTAATGCCACGGGGTCGGTCGAGAGCATGTCGCTCGATCAGCCTGGTGAGGCGCTGGAACGCTCAGGCGCAGCGTTTGATGGCGGATCGGCGGCTTTGGCAGGTGGCAAGACCACGATCGGCGAGTTCCGTGGTGAGGTTGGCGCCGACGGTCGGCTTCAGATCACGGTGGTGAAGCCCGATGAGGCTTCGGATCCGGGGCTTCGGCGCTATGCGCAGGGTCTTTGCAGCCTGAACATTGTTCAGGATGG
>JBIIFW010000444.1:0-4443 GCA_044236985.1 Bradymonadia bacterium
GGCGGGGCTACTGCCCGCCAACATTGTCGGCCATGGTGAAGATCGGGAGGTACATGGCGATGAGCATGCCACCGACGATCCCACCGATGAAGATCATCATGACCGGCTCGAGGAGTGCGGTGAGGGCATCGACGGCGACGTCGACCTCGTCTTCGTAGAAGTCGGCGATCTTATTGAGCATGGTATCCATGGCGCCGGTAGCCTCACCAACGCCAATCATCTGCACGACCATCTTGGGGAAGATGTTGGTCTCGGCGAGGGGCTCAGCCATGGTTCGGCCCTCGGAGATCTTCTCTCGGACGCGCATGATGGCCTTCTCAATGACCTTGTTGCCGGCGGTGCGAGAGACGATTTCGAGTCCGTCGAGGATGGGCACACCGGCAGATACGAGGGTGCCAAGGGTACGGGTGAACTTTGCGACGGCCGACTTTCGGATGAGGGTGCCGAAGACGGGCGTACGGAGCATGAAGGAGTCGAAGAGGTATCGGCCCCGCGGGTTGGCGACCATGGTGCGGAAGCCGAAGATGGTTCCGGCGATGCTGCCAATGTAGAGGTACCAGTTCCTGGCGAAGTTGTCGGAGAGGTCGATAACGAACTGGGTGGGTCCGGGGAGCGACTTTTTTCCCATTGATTGGAACATGCCCTGGAAGGTCGGGATAACCTTCCAGAGGAGGACGATGACGACGATGAGCGCGATGGCTGCGATCGACAACGGGTAGGTGAAGGCGCCTGCCACCTTCCGGTTCAGCTTCACCGACTTTTCGATGTAGATGGCGAGCCGGTTCAGGATGGTGTCGAGAATACCGCCGACCTCGCCGGCGGCGACGAGATTGACGTAGAGTTCGTCGAAGACCTTGGGGTGCTTGTTGAGCGCGGTGGCGAAGGTGGAGCCTGTCTCGACGTCGTTTTTGACCGACAGAATGATCTTACCGAAGCTCTTGTTGGGCTCGCCGTTGCCAAGGATTTCTAGGCACTGCACGAGGGGCAGACCTGCGTCGATCATGGTGGCGAACTGGCGGGTGAAGATGACCAGCTCTTTGTTGGTGACGCCGCCGCCGATGGAGGGGAGCGCGAAGTCCGCAGACTTCTTTTTGATTTTTCCGGGCTGGATGTTCTGCGCCCGGAGGCGGTTGATGACGTCGGCCTCGCTGTCGGCCTGCATCTCGCCGGTGCTCTCTTCGCCGGTGCGTGTACGTCCTTCCCAGAGATAGGTCGCCATGGTGGTTGCTCGGGTCTGTTAGGAGGAGTGAGGCCGGGTGCCGACGCCGTGGCCGCTGAGCATGCTTTTGAGCTCATCGACATCGGTGGAGCGGTTGATCGCTTCGTCGACGGTAATCTGCTTGCGCTGCAAAAGCGAAAACAGGGACTGGTTCATGGTCTGCATGCCGAACTTCCCGCCGGTCTGCATCTGGCTGTAGATCTGGTGAAGTTTGTCTTCGCGGATGAGGTTTCGGATGGCGGGTGTGATGACAAGCACCTCGAGGCACATGGCACGCCCCGCACCGTGCGCTTTGGGCGCGAGCTGCTGACTGACAACCCCTTCGAGGACGAAGGAGAGCTGTGCCCGTACCTGGTCCTGCTGGTGGGAGGGGAAGACATCGACGATGCGGTTGATGGTGGCAATCGCGCCGTTGGTGTGGAGCGTGGCGAGGGCAAGGTGGCCGGTTTCGGCGACCTGGAGGGCGGCCTCGATGGTCTCGAGGTCTCGGAGCTCTCCAACGAGGACCACATCGGGATCCTGGCGCAATACGTATCGAAGCGCGGTCTTGAAACCGTTTGTGTCGGAGCCGACCTCACGCTGGTTGACGATGGAGTTCTTGTGGGGGTGGAGGAACTCGATCGGGTCTTCGATGGTGAGGATGTGGTGGTGCTTTTCCTCGTTGATCTTGTCGATCATGGCCGCGAGGGTGGTCGATTTGCCGGAGCCGGTGGGGCCGGTAACAAGCACCAGACCACGCTTTTTGTTGGCGAGTTCGCCGAGCGCCGGCGGCAGCGAGAGTTCGTCAAAGGAGCGGATCTTGAAGGGGATCTGGCGGAAGACGCCGGCGACGGCGCCGCGCTGCAAGAAGATGTTGGCGCGGAACCGGGCGAGCGCTTTGACGCCGAAGGAGAGGTCGAGCTCGTTGTTCTCTTCGAACTTTTGCCGCTGGCTGTCGGTGAGGACGGAGTAGCAGAGCTGGCGCGTTTCGACGCTGGTTAGCGCGGGTAGGTCTAGCGGCTGCAGGTGGCCGTCGACGCGAACGCGGGGCGGGCTTCCCACGGTGATGTGCAGGTCCGAGGCACCCTGCTCGTGCATGACCTTGAGAAGCTGATGGAGGTTGGCCACAACGGAGCCTTGCGCCGGAGTTCGACTAGTCGGGTGCTGAGCAGCGGACGACCTCTGGGATGGTCGTGACGCCCTCGAGAAGCTTGGTGATGGCGGCCTGCCGAAGGGTCTTCATACCGAGGCGGATGGCTTCGTTCTTGAGCTCGGCGGCTGAGAATCCCTGGAGGATGCACTCTTTGAGTCCGTCGTTGATGACGAGGACCTCGTAGAGCGCGACGCGGCCCTTGTAGCCCGTGCCATTGCAGCGGGTGCAGCCGGTGCCGCGCCCCTTGTAGAGCTTGGTCATCGGGATGAGCTCTTCGGGGACCTGGACCTCGCGGAGGGCGGCCTCGTCGAGCGGGATCTCCTCTTTGCACTCGCCGCAGACACGGCGGGCGAGACGCTGGGCGACGATGACGTTGAGGGCCGCTGTCACGAGGAAGGGCTCGATGCCCATGTTCAGCAGGCGCGAGATGGTCGAGGGGGCATCGTTGGTGTGCAGGGTCGAGATGACCATGTGACCGGTGAGCGCCGCCTTGATCGCGATTTCTGCGGTCTCGAAGTCGCGGATCTCACCGACCATGATGATGTCGGGGTCCTGCCGGAGGAAGGAGCGGAGCGCCGCGGCGAAGTTGAAGCCGATCGACTCAGCCATCTGGCACTGGTTGATGCCGGGGAGGTTGAACTCGACGGGATCTTCGGCAGTGGAGATGTTCTCGCTCGACTTGTTGAGCTCTGCAAGCGCCGAATAGAGCGTGGTGGTCTTGCCGGAGCCGGTGGGGCCCGTGACCAGACACATGCCGTAGGGGCGGTGGATGCAGTCCTTGAAGGCGCGCAGGGGCTCAGCCTCGAATCCGAGCTTGGTCATGTCGAGCTGAAGGTTGCCCTTGTCGAGCAGACGCATGACGATTTTTTCGCCAAAGAGCGTCGGGCAGACGGAGACGCGGTAGTCCATCTCTTTGTCTTTGCCGAGTTTGAGCTTGATACGGCCGTCCTGCGGGAGGCGCCGCTCGGCGATGTCGAGTCGGGCCATGATCTTCATACGCGAGGTCATGGCGTTCTTGAGCTTGAGCGGCGGCTTCATGACCTCGTAGAGGACGCCGTCGATGCGGTATCGCACGCGCATCTCTTTCTCGTAGGGCTCGACATGGATGTCGGAGGCATTGCGCTTGATGGCATCGACAAGGATGAGGTTGCAGAGCCGGACGACGGGGGCGTCTTCCGCGCTCTTGTTGAGGTCGGAGAGGTCGATGGCCGCACTTCCGCCACCATCTCCATCGCCATCACCGTCGGCGTCATCAAAGTTGAGGTCGCGCCAGAGGCCCTCCACATCGACGCCCTTCTCGTAGTACTTTGTGATGGCCTCTCGGATGGCCGCCTCGGAGGCTACGACAACCTCGATGTTGTAGGAGGTGAGGAACTTGAGGTCGTCGATGGCCGTCAGGTTGGACGGATCGGCCATAGCGACGATGAGTGTTCCTCCGGCGCGGTTGACGGGGATGCAGAGGTGGCGCGTGGCTACCTCCTTGGGCACCAGGTCGATGACCTCGCGCTTGATGTCGAAGTCGGCCAGCGAGATGGAGGGGACGCCGTAGGCCTTGGAGAGGAACTGTGAGAGTTCCGTCTCGTCGATGAAGCCTAGCTTGGTCAGCGTGTAGCCAAGCCGCTCACCAGACTGCCGCTGCTCGTCGTGGGCCCGCTGAAGTTGGGCGAGCGAGATAAGGTTCTCGCGGACTAGAAGTTCTCCGAGGCGACCACCTGACGACATGAAATGACCTCCGCTGCTCGCGTGGACTTCCGCTCACGCGACGATCTAGGTAACAAGGGGAGATCGGAGGTGTCAACGAAGCCGAGCGGCTCGGACAGCTCTGAAAGATCCCCCTCCCCTGGTCGATGATGTCTGACGCAAAGCCCAAGAAGCGCGCTACCCCGGCGGTGAAGCCCGCTCCTGCACCACCATCGTCGGCTCCGAAGGCAGCGCCCGCTCCGAAGAGCGAGCCGAAGCCCAAGACGGCTGCAAAGGCCGCACCGAAGAGCGAGCCCAAGACGGCTGCAAAGGCAGCGCCCGCTCCGAAGCGTGAGCCCAAGCCCGAGACGGCTGCAAAGGCAGCGCCCGCTCCGAAGCGTGAGCCCAAGCC
>JBIIFW010000027.1:0-15738 GCA_044236985.1 Bradymonadia bacterium
AGCGGGCGCTGGCCCACATCCGGATCGCGCTGGCGCGGGCCTCGTGGAATGGCGGCTACAAGAGCCAGCTTGCGCGACTCGAGTCCAAGCTGCGGCGCGGCTGATCGAGGGCTAGTCGGCCTTCATCGCAGCGGCTGCATCGGCGAGCCAGAGGCCGCCGGCCTCGGAGGCGAACATGGTGCGCGCGAGCCTGTCGAGGAGCTCACTGCTCTGCTCGACGGTGAGGTCGAGGAGACCGGTCTCGATGAGCCAGGCGCGGAGCGTGACGCCGCGGAGGGTGTCGAGCTGGGCGGCGAGCTCGGCCTCGATGGTGGCCTGCAGCCACTCGTGCTCCATGGCGCCGGCGGCGAGGGCGGGCGAGAGGGCGAAGAGGGTGGCGACGGGGAGCGCCTCGAGGTCGCCGAGGTGGTCGTGGAGCGGGTGCTTGAGCCAGGAGTCGACGAGTCGGTGGCGGACCTGGGTGAGGAGGCCGACCGATTCGCGCTCTTTGAGGCGGGCGGCGAGGCGCTGCTTCATGTCTTCGACGGCGGAGGAGGCGAAGTCGCGGGCGGCCGATTGGACGCGGGCCTCGACCTCTGCGCCGAGCCCGCCGAGGAGCCCTTTGCCGGCCTCGACGAAGCGCTCTGCCCGCTTCTCGACCTGCTCTTTCATGCGGTTTGCGACGTCGCCGAAGAGGCCGCCGCGGGGGGCCGCACCGGCTGTGGCGGCGGGGTTGAGGAGCGGGAGCCTGCGGGCGAACTGCAGGAGAGTGTCTTGCAGGACGGGGGCGAGGAGGGTGCGGAGGAGGTGGCCATCGACGGCCTCTTTGGCCCAGGCGGAGGCCGGGAACTTGAGGCTGCCGAGGTCGTCCTGGAGCTTGGCGACGAGTGCTTCGCCGAGCCAGTCGTGGACGGTGGTGGGGTGGGCCTCGGCGCGGGCGCGGAGGCGGTGCCAGGCAGGTTCGGTGTGGCGGGCGCGGAGGCGCTCGAGGTTATCGACGGTGGTTGCCTCTACGAGCCAGTCGGTGAGCTGCTCCGAGGTGGGCAGGAGCTCAAGGATGGGCCTGTCGAGGGTGGTGTCGAGCAGGAGTGTGACCCAGGCCTTCCGCAGGTCGCTCTCGGGGCTGGTGAGTGCCGCCTGGAGGCGGGCTGCATCGGGAGAGAGCGTGTTGCGGGTTCGGCGTGTGGGCATGGTTACTGGGGTGGGCAGATATCGCGGTTGGCGCGGGCGTAGACAGGGTCGCAGCAAGGGGTGTTCGCCGCAACATCGGGGTTGCAGCAGGCCTTATCGGACTTCCGCGGATCGCAACACTCGTTGTCGAGCGGGACGATGGAGAAGAGGTTGTCGGAGATGGTGAGCGCCTCCTCGCAGGTGATGTTGCCATCGCTGTTGAGGTCGGCGTTGCGGGCGCCGCCCTCGCCGTCGATGCGGACCCGCTCCCAGCCGCTACGGCCGGGGTTTGCGGTGAGCTCGTAGCCGGCCTTGCAGAGGATGGCGGTTGCGTCGACGACTAGCTGCCGTGTGGCAGAGATGGTCCGGCCCTTCATGCGGTCGGAGGCGATCATGTTGCCCTGGTGGTAGCTGCTGGTGCGCTGGGCGAGGTAGGCGTCGCAGCCTGTGGAGAACTTGAGCGTGACGGCGGGGTTGCCGTCGCCGTCGGTGTCGGAGATGCGGGGGTCGGCGATATCGGTGGGGAATGCGTCGCGCAGCGGGTCGTCCATCTGGACGCCCCAGAGTTCCACGAGCGGGCCGGAGGCGTAGCCGTCGCCGACGCGGTTCAGGCGGGGGACGCGCGAGGTGCCGAAGAAGTCGGCGCTGCTGGTGCCGTCGAAGAGGCCCGTGGTGGTGAACCGGTGGGAGGTCTCGAGGATGGCCGGCGTGACGTTGGGCTGCACGTTGTAGACGGGCGTGAGCGAGTTGGAGCAACCCTCCCAGCGCTCGGTCAGGACGCCGAAGCCATCCTGCTCCGTGCGGACGACGTAGATCGTCTTGGAGTACTGCTCGGAGTAGTTGGTGAAGTAGACGCAGCTGGAGACCTGGCTCAGGTGGAGCCAGGTGCCGCCGAGCGTCGACTGGAACTCGGGCGTGAAGTCGGCGGAACCTTCGGTGTCCGGGGTTGCGTCGGCGGCGCCGGAGCCGGAGCCGCTGCTGTCTTCCGAGGCGTCTTCGACGGCGCCCGTGTCTTCGCTCGCGGACTGCGCGGCGAAGGGGGTGGAGGGTGCCTCAGGCGCCTGGGTGCAGGCGGCGAGGAGGAGGAGCGAGAGGGCGAGCGTGCGGGTGTGCATGTGCGACTCCTTAAAAGTTCCAGGTGGCGTCGAGGCCGGCGGAGAGCGCCCAGCCGCCGCTCGACCAGCCGGGGAATCCCGGGTTGCCGGTCTGCAGCCCTTCGGCGAAGGCGAGCGGCTCGTTGACGCGGGTTACGTCGGCCTCGGAGACCTCGTCACAGATGGTGTCGGTCACGGCGGAGGTGCAGCTGGGGTAGACATCGAGCTGCTTCTTCACGGTCTCGCGCGGGAGCAGGTTGAGGAGCTGGGTGTGGACGTTGATGGTGATGTCGTTGGTGCCATACTTGAGGAGGCCACCGACGCCGGCAGAGAGGAGGACCTTGTCGTTGTCGACAAAGTTGGAGCGGCCCGTCTGGTCGGGGACCGGTGTGGGCAGGAAGCCTGCGCCGAAGCGGACGACGCGCTCGTTGCCGAGCGAATGCTCAACGCCGAGGCGGAGGTTGACGGTGTCGCTGAAGCCGTGGTCGATGGAGCGGGCGGTATCGAGATCGTCGAGGTTCTGCGAGACACGTGCCTCGTTGTTGTGGTTGTCGCGGTAGTCGGACCAGCGCTCCAAGGTAGCGTCGAGGCTTACACTGGTTTCGCCGAAGCGGCCCGTGAGGCCAGCTGCGACCTCGGCCGCCTGGTAGTTCATGATGATGTTGAGCTTCTGCTTCGCGGGGAAGCCGCCGCCATCGGGGTCGGTGCCACGGGGCTGCACGAGGGTGTCGCCGGCGAGCCCCATGTACTGCTCGCTCCGGTAGGCGAGGCCTGCGCTGATCGGGCCTTCGTCCCAGGAGAGGCCGAAATTGGGGCGAATGCGGGCAGGGATCGACATGCCGACATTGAGGTCGAGGTTTCCAGGCTCAGAGACGGCGTTGAGATAGCCCTCGTTGTTGAGCGTGGTGGCGGGCATGTAGCTGGCGCCGAGGCCGATCGAGAGGCTCGGGAGCACCTCGTAGGCGGCGGCGAACTCGAGGGTGGCCTGCTCGGTGCGAGCCCCCATGAGGTCGAACTGGAGGCTGTTCGAGAAGTACTGTTCGCGCTCGTCGGCGAAGGTGGTCTTGCTGTCGACCGTGGAGATGACCGGGAGTGCCGCGATAAAGCCAACACGGAAGCCTTCAAAGCCGAGGTCAGATACGGCGCCGAGGGCGAAGTTGAAGCCGGTGCCGGGCTGCTCGGGGTCTTTGCGCTCGTTGAGGCGGTACTCGGTGGGGATGACGGGCCAGGCAGAGGGGCGGCCTGGGCTGCCGAGGATGTCGTAGCCGGCGGGCCGGTTGGCGAGGTTGATCTGGAGATCGTTGAAGGTGGCGTAGCCACCAATGAAGGCCGAGGAGGGGCCTGTGGTGAGGCGGGCCGGGTTGTAGTGGACAGCCGAGGCGCCGGTTGCGGTGGCGGTTCCCGCGCCGCCCATGGCGGTGGAGCGGGAGCCGAAGCCATAGAGCGAGAAGGGGTGGGCCGAGGCGGCAGCGGCTGCCAGCAGGGTTGCGGCCGCGATGGAGGCGGCGGCGATGGTTGCGCCGCGCGGGCGGCGGCAGGGCTGTGCAGAGGTTGTCTGAGCTGAAGGCATCCCGAGGCTCCCGAGGCAGGTTTCATCGCAAGTGCGTGGGGATTACTACCGCGGCGGCGGAGGGGTCAAAGGAAGAGCGTTGCCTTCTTTTGACGCGATGTGTCAGGATCGGGCCGTTGACCTTTGTGGTTTGAGATTGCAGAGGTCGCCACCCCCGCAGGTGGCGGGTCGAATGCAGCCATGAGAGCACGACGATGGGAACCCCGATGATGAACATGCCCACCTTTGGATTCTGGGAACAGGCGCAGGCCCACCCCAACGACATCGCCGTGGTGGAGCCCGACGGACAGACTGTGACCTTTGGCGCGCTGCTGGCCGGTGCGAACCAGTTGGTGCATGGGCTGCGGGCCATGGGCGTGCAGAAGGGCGACTGCATCGCGATGATGCTGGAGAACCGGTCCGAGGTGTTGCAGCTCTTCATGGCGGTAGCGCAGTCGGGGCTCTACCTTACGCCGCTGAACTACCATCTGGCGCCGCCAGAGGCCGGCTACATCGTCACCGACTGCGGCGCCAAGGCGGTCTTCTACTCGGCCAAGACCTCGGAGCTGGCGCAGAAGGCGCTGGACGGCATCGGCTATGAGGCGGCGCGCCGCTTCTGTGTGGATGCGGTGGAGGGCCACCAGCCGCTCTCGGCGCTCACTGCGCCGCAGTCGGCTGCGGTGCCGGCCGACCGGTTTGCCGGTACCACGATGACCTACACCTCGGGCACCACAGGGCGGCCCAAGGGGGTTCGGCGGCCGTTTGGCGACCTGGCGCCCGAGCAGGTGTCGAGCATGCAGGCGATGTTCCTGCTCTCCTTCGGCATCACGCCGCGCGACAACGGCGTGCATCTTGTGGTGGCGCCGATGTATCACACGGCGGTCATCAACTTTGCGACCAACCACCTGCACCTGGGCCACACCGTGGTGCTGATGGACCGCTGGACGCCCGAGGGGATGCTCGAGCGGATCGCGAAGTACAAGGTGACCACGAGCCACATGGTGCCGACCATGTTCACGCGGCTGCTGAAGGTTCCGCAGGAGCTGCGCGATGCGACAGATGTCTCGTCGCTGCGGCAGATGATTCACGGCGCCGCGCCCTGCCCCATCGAGGTGAAGCGGGCCATGCTCGCCTGGTGGGGCGACACGGTTTACGAGTACTACGCGGCCTCAGAGGGTGGCGGCACGACGGCGACGCCAGCGGAGTGGAAGCAGAAGCCGGGCACGGTCGGAAAGCCGTGGCCCATCTCGCGCATCCTCATCCTCGACGACGCCGGCCAGCCGGTGCCGACGAAGACGCCGGGCACGGTCTGGATCTCGATGGGCCAGCACACCTTCAAGTACCATGGCGACGAGAAGAAGACGGCCGACTCCTGGAAGGATGGCTTCTTCACGGTGGGCGACGCCGGCTTTGTGGACGAGGATGGCTACCTCTTCCTGTGCGACCGTAAGGCCGACATGATCATCGCCGGTGGCGTGAACATCTACCCCGCGGAGATCGAGTCGGTGCTGTCACAGCACCCGCAGGTGGACGACGTGGCGGTGTTTGGCGTGCCGGACGAAGACATGGGCGAGGCGGTGAAGGCGGTCATCCAGGTGGGCGGCGGCGGTGTGGCCGGAGAGGCCTTCACGGCGGAGCTGCTGGCCTGGGCGGCGGAGCGGCTGGCGAAGTACAAGCTGCCGCGGAGCGTGGACTTCATCGAGGCGATGCCGCGCGACCCCAACGGTAAGCTCTACAAGCGGACGCTCCGCGACCCGCACTGGGTGGGCAAGAACCGGGGCGGCGCGAACTAGAAGCAGAGTTTGGCGTCGGCGACGATGCTCTCGAAGGCGCTGGTGAGCGACGCCTCGTTGCCGGCGTAGACGAACTCGGTGAAGGTGGTGCCGCCGTTCTGGGCGATGGCGTTGAGGGCCTCGGGCTCTTCGCCATACTGGTAGCCGATGACGTAGGTCTTCACGCCGGCTACATTTTTTCGAATCTCTTTTGCTTTTGTTTTTTTTTGCTACTCTTACTAAGTGGTCAGAAAACTAGGAGGTGGCGAGTGAAATCCAGGTCGAATTTCCCCATGATGATTCTCTCTGCTGTAGCGATCTTGTCGCTGCAGACAGGCTGCTCAACATACACATATGCGAAGAACATCAAGATGATGTCGTTCGACAATGATGTACAAACCGGCCGTGCCATCGGACCAACTCGAGGCGCGGACTGCACATGGTCAATCATGGGGGTTCAGCTCGGCAGCGAGCCTACTCTTGACCGCGCGCTCGGAAATGCGCGCACTCGGTCGGGAGAAGGTGCAATGGATGCCGTAACCAAAAGCGACGAAGCCAATGCTGTTCGCTACATGGCCAACGTTAGCACTGATTGGGATGGATTCAACGCCGCCGGCATTATTGCCAAAAAGTGCATTGTTGTGAAGGGGATTGGTTACCGATGAACACAAAAATATTGTTTGTTTGCTTCGCGGCGCTTTCGGCTCTTGTGTCCACTGGATGTGGAGCCCCTCGATTCCAGCTGGCTGCGATGTCGGCGGTTTCGATGACCCAAAACTCACTACAGCCTGGCGAAACGTTGGTGATTTCCAACAAGGAGGTCGAAGCTGAGTTTTGTACTGGCGACGATGCGCTTGTAAGCCGAGACAGTCTGGTCGGCCTCATGGATGAGGCCAGCATGAAGGCTCAGAAGAAATCCGGTGCCGACTATCTCATGAACGTTCAGTACTGGGCAGACGGCGATTGCATCATCGTGACTGGCACTCCGGCTACTGTGACGCCGATTGAGACTCCTGCTGCTGCGCCGAAGTAGGGCGAACTAGAAGCAGAGTTTGGCGTCGGCGACGATGCTCTCGAAGGCGCTGGTGAGCGACGCCTCGTTGCCGGCGTAGACGAACTCGGTGAAGGTGGTGCCGCCGTTCTGGGCGATGGCGTTGAGGGCCTCGGGCTCTTCGCCATACTGGTAGCCGATGACGTAGGTCTTCACGCCTGCAGCGGCGAGCGCGCGGGTGGCGGAGGAGAGGCCGTCAACGAGGCAGGCGGAGCGGTCCCGGTCGTCTTGGTCGCAGCGGCAGGTGTCGGCCCCCTCGGTCATGACGACGAGGTAGGCGCCGCCGAGCGCGTCGCCCCATACGGTGCGGGCGTTTTCGGCGAACCACTCCATGGCGGAGATGAGCGGCGTTGCGCCACCTGCGGCGTCGTTGGTGGCGAACCAGCCGTCGATGGGCGACGAGGCGTTCAGGGTAAGCGGCACGTGGGGCCAGGTGACCGGCGGCTGGAAGAGGCCGGGCGAACCGTCGCCGATGGAGCAGCCGAGCCCGACGGGGAACATGGAGAGGCCGAAGGCGACCTCGGGGTTGGAGGAGATGACCGAGGCGACGGAGCGGCGCACGTTGGGGAACTCGGAGCCCATGCTGCTGGAGCCATCGATGAGGAACATGACGTTGGCGACGCAGGCCTGGTCGCGGCAGAGCCCCTCGTCGCAGTAGAAGGCGCCGGTGCAGGCCGACTCGTTCCACTGCGAACCGTCGGCGGCGCAGATGCGGAAGCGGCTGCTGTCGAGGCACTCGCGGGCGTTGGGCGGGCAGACAGTGGGGGCGGTATCGGCGGCGGTATCGGCAGCGGTGTCGGGCGCGGTGTCTGCGGACGTATCGGCACCGCTATCGGCACCGCTATCGGCGGTCGTGTCCGGCGCGGTGTCTGCAGCGGTGTCCGCGGCCGTATCTGCTGTGGTACCGGCGTCGCGGCCGGCGCCCCGCTCGGGCGTGGAAACGGCAGGGGTGTCGGTGCAGGCCGTGAGGGCAACGGCGAGAAGGAGAAGGGTCTTCTGGGCAGTCTTCATGGGGGACCTCGTTCACGGATGATGAGCGATTCTACAATCTCGAAGGCAATTGCTGCAACTTGTGCGACAATCGGGGCAGCGGGTCTGCAGCGGCTGGCCCTGCCTCCCGAAACGCGAAGGTTGGACGATGATGAGAGCAACGATGGGTTGGCGGAGTTTGGCAGTGGCGGCGCTGGTGCTGGCGGCCTGCGACGAGGCGAAGCCGGCCGGTGGCACCGACGATGTGGCTCTGGACAGCGCCGCAGACACGGCGGTTGATACCGAGGTCGACGCTTCGGAAGATACCGCGCCCGACACTGAATCCGACACCGAGGTGGACACCGAAGCCGACACCGAAGCCGACACCGCCGCAGACACCGAGGCCGATACCACACTGCTGCCCCGCTGCGGCGACGGCCTGACCCAGCCCGAGCTCGGCGAGGCCTGCGACGGCACCGTGCCAGGCGACCGCACCTGCCGCACCGAGGCCTTTGCGGCCGGCACGATCGGCTGCGGTGCCGACTGCCAGCTCGACCTCGCGCTCTGCCGGCAGGTGACCTGCGGCGACGGCTTCATCGACGGCGACGAGGAGTGCGACGACGCCAACACCGTGAGCAACGACGGCTGCGATGACGGCTGCGTCGTCGAGGTCTGTGGAGACGCGACCGTGCAGACCGGCGAGCGGTGCGACGATGGCAACAACACAGATGGCGACGGCTGCTCCGCGCTCTGCATTGGCGAGCTTTGCGGTGACGGCACCCTGCAGCCCATCCTCGGCGAGGCCTGCGACGACGGCGCCGCCAACAGCGACACCCTGCCCAACGCCTGCCGCACGAGCTGCCTCACGGCCGGCTGTGGCGACGGCGTGCTCGATGGCGGCGAGCAGTGCGACGACGGCAACCTGGGCTCCGACGACGGCTGCGGGACCACCTGCGCGGTGGAGTTCTGTGGAGACGGCATCGCGCAGCCCGGCCGCGGTGAGCAGTGCGACGACGGCAACCCGACCGACCGCGACGGCTGCACCAACCGCTGCACCCGCGAATATTGCGGAGACGGCATCCTGCAGTCCTACCTCGCCGAGCTCTGCGACGACGGAAACCGCAACGACACCGACGGCTGCAACACCCGCTGCGTGCGCGAGTTCTGCGGCGACGGCATCCAGCAGGCCTACCTCGGCGAGCTCTGTGACGACGGAAACCGGAACGCGGGCGACGGCTGCACCAACGGCTGCGTGGCGGAGTTCTGCGGTGACGGCCGGCGGCAGAGCTACCTGCTGGAGGACTGCGACGACGGAAACGCCATCGGCAACGACGGCTGCTCGGCAACCTGCCGGCGCGAGCTCTGCGGCGACGGCGTGACGCAGCCGGCACTCGGCGAGGCATGCGACGACGGCAACGCCATCGACACCGACAGCTGCACCAGCTTCTGCCAGCTGCGGGGCTGCGGAGACGGCCGCATCGACGCCCTCACCGGCGAGGAGTGCGACGACGGCAACGCCGACGGCCTCGACGGTTGCACCAACAGCTGCCAGCGCGAGTTCTGCGGCGATGGTGCAGCGCAGGCCTACCTCGGCGAGAGCTGCGACGATGCCAACACCGTGACCACCGACGGTTGCAACGCCTGCCGCCGCGAGTTCTGCGGAGACGGCCTCACCCAGGCCTACCTCGGCGAGGCCTGCGACGACGCCAACCTCGACAACACCGACGGCTGCAACAGCTCCTGCGCCCGCGAGTTCTGCGGTGACGGCACCGTGCAGGCCTACCTTGGCGAACTCTGTGACGACGGCAACTTTGCCGGCCTCGACGGCTGCACCAACGACTGTTTGCCGGAGTTCTGCGGCGACGGCGTCACGCAGCGCTACCTGGGCGAAGTCTGCGACGACGCCAACCTCGACAACGACGACGGCTGCACCACGAGCTGCCGCACCGAGTTCTGCGGTGACGGCATCGCGCAGAGCTACCTCGGCGAGGCCTGTGACGACGGCAACCCGAACGAGCTCGACGGATGCACCACCGCCTGCATCCGCGAGTACTGCGGCGACGGCGTGCCGCAGGCCTACCTGGGCGAGCTCTGTGACGACGGCAACACGCTGCCCGAAGATGGCTGCTCCTCCACCTGCGGCCTCGACGGCGATGACCCCTACCTGATCCGGCTCGACGGCTTTGTGGATCTCTCGGGCAGCGGCACGCCGCTCGCGCTCCGCGGCGACGACGCCACGCTGACGGTCGAGGTGGGCTTTGAGGGCAAGCTCTTCGGCAGCCTCTTCACCCAGGCGACGGTGAGCACCAACGGCTTCTTCGCGACCGGCGCGGTGGGAGCCTCGCCGGCCAACGGCTTCGGTACGAGCGCGCCGAATGGCCTCATCGCCCCCTTCTGGGACGACCTCGTGGTCGACAACGCATCGGCCGAGACGAAGGTGGGGGTCTATGCGGCGACGCTGGGGACGGCGCCCCACCGCATGTTCGTGGTGCAGTGGCACAATGTGCGGGTGAAGGGCGAGCCCACGGGCGCGCCGCTGCTCGACTTCGAGGCTGTGCTCTACGAGGGGACGGGCGAGGTGCAGTTCCTCTATCACCGGCTCAGCAGCGTCAGCCATGCCGACCGGTGGAAGGGCACCTCCGCCAGCATCGGCGTGGAGCGAAACGATGGCGTGGTGAGCTTCGCGGTAGGCGAGAATGTTGCGACGGTGACGCCCGGCTCGCTCATCACCCTCTCGCCGGTGGGCTCGAGCTACCGGGCCAACCGGACCTCGGTGCTGGGCCACAGCTGGGAGGAGCCGCGCGAGCTCGGCTACCGGTCGCCGACGCTGTCCGAAGAGAGCGATGGCGCGGGCGACTACATCGGCCTGCCCTTCGACTTTGTCTTCTACGGCCAGAACTACTTCGACGCTGTGGTCAGCACCAACGGCTACCTGACCTTCCTGGGCGACGGCAACGCAGCGGCCAACACCGCGCTCCCCGCACGAAGCGCACCGCCCGCGATGGTGGCCTGCTTCTGGGACGACCTCGACCTGCGCGGCGCGGGAGAGCTCTACTACGAGACGCTCGGCGCGGCCCCCTTCCGCCGCTTCGTGCTCACCTGGACCGATGCCAAGGTGGGCAGCGCGGCCGATGCGCCGACGCTCGACTTCTCGATGCTCCTCTACGAGAGCAGCTCGGTGATCGAGTGCCGGTATGGGGCGATGCATGGCAGCGGCAACGGGAGTTCGGGCCTGTCGGCGACCATCGGGCTGCAGAACGAGAGCGGCACGGCGGCGACCACGGCCTCCTTCAACGAGGGGATCGTGGAGCCGGGCGACACGGTGCTCTTTGTGCCGGCGTCGGGTTCGGCGACCGCCACCTACGCGGTCTTCGGCCTCCGCGATCAGGATGAGTTTGTGCGGCTCGCTGCCACCCCCTCCGCGACCACGCTGCTGGCCGGCAGCGAGACCATCGCGCCGCTCACGTTGGGCTTCACGCTGCCCTGGTGGGCCGATGCGCGGGAGACGGAGCTCTCTGTGGGCGCGACGGGCTGGCTCAAGGTGGGTGGTGGCGCGACCGATGCGCTGGCGACGCCGACCGCTTCGACCATCTCGCAGGTGAGCCTGATCGCGCCGTTCTGGGCTCCGCTCGGGCTGGCCGCGGGCGCCGTTCGCGGGCTCGGCGCGGCAGACCGCCAGCTCATCTCGTGGGAGAATGTGACGCTGACGGGCGCGACGGGCAGCGACCTGAGCTTCCAGACCGTGCTGCTCCCGACGGGCGAGGTGCGGGTGCGGTATGGCGCACTTGCGGCTCGGACGCGGGCCACGCGTGGCGCGGTGCAACTCGGCGGCGCGACGGTAGGCCTGAGCAACCCGGGCGCCAACCTGGCCATCGACCCGCTCGCAGCGCAGCCCTACGGGCAGCTATCGGGCGGCGGGCTCCGCTGGATTCGGCGCTAGACCGAGGGGAGCTTGCGGCGCTCGTTGAGCGTCACAAACTCGCGAATCTCGGCCATCACGGGGTCGGGTGCGTTCTCGAAGGCGAAGCCGGTGGCGACGTGGCGGGCGGCCATCTTGGTCCAGCGGCAGACGCCCTCGACCTCCACGATCTTGCCGGAGATGGGCATGGGGAAGCGGAGCTGCACCTTCTCGCCGTTCTCATACTTGTGGTCGGTGAGGACCAGCAGGCCGGTGGCGGAGATGTCTTCGGAGCGGCCATGCTTGTGGAGCGCGCCGGGACCGAAGACCTGGACGGGGCAGATGAAGGGGACGCGCTCGTCGCGCCGGAGCTCGGCGCCGCCCGCGGAGGGGAGCGGCGGCGGCTGAGGGGTTGTTACGGCGGCCGGGTTGGCCCGCTTGAGGAGGGGCACCGGGGTGATCTGCGGGCCAGCGGCAGGCGGCGGCGCGAAGGGGGCCTCGGGAGAGCGGGCCAGCGTGGGGACGACGGTCTGCTTGGGGTCGAGGACGCAGAGGTACTGGCTGGGCGCGACCACCTGCATGAGGGCGCGGGCGAAGGAGGAGGCCGACGGGTATCGGTCGGTGGGGAGGTAGGTGAAGGCGCGTGCCAGCACGGCGTCGAGCTCCGGCGGGGCGCCGGGGATGAGGGTGCTGATGGGGGGCGGCGTCTCGCCGCGTGCGACAGCGGAGAGCACATCGCGGGGGGCGCCGAGGTAGGGGAGACGGCCGGTGATGGCCTCGAAGAAGGTGACTGCTAGGCCCCATACGTCGGCAGGTGCGTGGGTTTCGCGGCCCATGAGCTGCTCGGGCGCCATGTAGTCGAGGGTTCCGACGGTGCGGCCCTCTTCGGTGAGCTTGGTGCTGGCCTCGC
This sequence comes from Bradymonadia bacterium, assembly GCA_044236985.1. Taxonomy (GTDB): domain Bacteria; phylum Myxococcota_A; class Bradymonadia; order REDH01; family REDH01; genus CAIWGR01. The sequence goes on from JBIIFW010000027.1 coordinate 12,393, forward strand.
GGTCGTAGGCGACGCCGAAGTCGATGATTTTGATGACGTCGCGGCCGCTGGGGCTGGCGGCGATGAAGATGTTGGCCGGCTTGAGGTCGCGGTGGATGACGAGTCGGGAGTGGGCGTGGTCGAGGGCGCCGGCGCACTGGCGGACGAACTCGATGCCGTCGGGCAGGGTCATGCGGCCGCGCGAGGCGAGCAGACCGGCGAGCGAGCGGCCGGTGAGGAGCTCAAGGGCGACGTAGGGGCCATGCTTGGCGCAGAGGCCGGCGTCGCGGACCGAGACGATGTGGGGGTGGCGGCAGCGGGCGAGGGCGACCGACTCGCGCATGAGGCGGGCACGCTCGGCGTCGTTCTTGAGCGCGGCCTTGGGCATGCACTTGATGGCGAGGACCTCGTCCAGCACGTTGTGGCGGGCGGCGAAGACCATGCCCATGCCGCCGCGGGCAACGGGGCGGAAGGCGTGGTAGCGAAAGTCGACGACGTCGCCGGGCTGAACTTCTTGGTAGTCTGGGATCATCGGTCGGTGCCCGCTTCGTGGCCGGTTCTTGGCATGGGTGGGGCGCCTATCTGCTCGCGCCCGAAGGGGCAAGAATTGGCGCGGGGGCGAGGTTGCGGAGCGGCCGCTGCATGGCGAGAAAAGCGGTGACTGAATGTTCATTCACCCTTGCCCGAAAGGCTCAGTTTCGCCACAATCACCGCGCCCATCCGGCACCCTCTCGAGGCTGAGGTCCCATGCAATTTGAGTTCACGCAAGACGAGGCGCTGATCGCCGAGACCTTCCGGCGGTTTGCCGACCGCAACCTGCGCCCCGCGACGGCCGACGCCGACCGCGAGGCCAAGATCCCCGCCGCGCTGCTGGCGCAGGGTGCCGAGCTCGGCCTCTACGCCGACGCGGTCCCCGAGCGGGCCGGCGGCTATCTGGAAGGCGCCTATTCGCACCGTAGCCGCGCCATCCGCGGCCTCTCGCTCGGCTGGGCCTGCCCCGCGATGGGCGAGGTCTTTGAGCGGGGCGTGGAGCTCGCGCTCCTGCTCGGCGAAGTGGGCGGCTTTGACGATGTGCTGGCCGACCTGGCCACCAGCGAAGGCTCGGCCGTACTGGTCCGCAACGACGGTCGGCTCGGCATCCTGCCGGACGGCGACAGCGCCATGGTGCTTGGCTTCTTCCCCGCCGTCTTCGGCGCGGCCTTCTCCAAGTGGCTCGCCATCGCCTCGCTCGAGCCGGGCGCCGAGGGCCTCTACCTGATCAGCCTCGCCGATTGCGGCCGCAGCTCGGCGGTTGCCGAGACCTGGCGTGCAGCCGGCGCGGAGCGGATTGAGCTGGGCGGCACCAAGGCCCGCATCGTCACCCGCGACACCGACCGGATCACCCGCATGCTCGACGAGGCCAAGGTGAGCCTCGCAGCCCGCGCCATCGGTGCGGCACGAGCGGCCATCGAGTTCGCCGAGGCCTACGCGGCCGACCGTGTGCAGTTCAACCAGCCCATCGGCCAGTTCGAATCGCTCCGCGAGCTCATCGACACCAACCGCGTGAGCATCGAGGCCGGCGAGGCGCTCGTGCTCCGCGCAGCCGCTGAGCTCGACAGCAAGAGCGGCCCCGTCACGCTGGCCTCCATGGCGCAGCGCTTTTGCGCCGATGTCATCCGCAAGAGCGCGGTGGACGCGGTGCAGATCTACGGCGGCTACGGCTACGTCAACGAATATCCGGTCGAGAAGCTGATGCGCGACGCCACCGCCTTTGCGGTCCGTTTCGGCAGCGAATCCTTTGAGCGCGTGCGGAGGGGCTGATGGACATTTTCCAGAACGAGATGATCAAGGGCCTCACCCAGATGGCCCACTACTTTGCTGAGTTCGAGATCCGCCCCGTGGCGCCGATTCACGACCGCGAAGAGACGGTGCCGTGGGAGCTGATGGCCAAGGCGCAGTTCCAGGGCATCTCGCAGACCCGGATGCTCGACGAGGCTATCTCCCGTCGCGGCAAGGAGGTGCGTGAGTCTGATCCCTCCAAGCCGAAGATTGCTGCGCAGCTTCAGGTTGCAGCAGCCGAGGAGCTGGCCTGGGGCTGCGCCGGCTGCTCGCTCGCGCTCGTTGGCTCAAGCCTCGCTGCTTCGCCCGTTGCCTCGCTCGGCAGCGTGGAGCAGCAGGACCTCTTCATCAAGCTGATGGACGGCCTGGATGCGAACGGCCGCGTGAAGACGGCGGCCATGGCGCTGTCGGAGCCCGGCACCGGTTCGGACATCTCGGGCCTGTCGACCACCGCGCGCAAAGAGGGTGACAGCTGGGTTATCAACGGCAGCAAGCAGTGGATCACCAACGGCCAGACCGCCACCGTCTATGTGGTCTGGGCGCAGACCGATGCGGCCCTCGGCCGTTCGGGTGTACGCGGCTTCCTTGTGGAGCGCGGCACGCCGGGCCTCATCCCCGGCAAGAAGGAGCACAAGATCGGCATCCGCGCCTCGGAGACGGCAGCCGTTCACTTTGAAGAGTGCCGCGTGCACAACGATATGCTGCTCGGCGCGGCCCGTCCCTCCACGGGCGGCCTCGGCGACACCAAGAAGATGCTCGACAGCACCCGTCCCGCCGTCGGTGCCGGCGCCGTCGGCATTGCCCGCGCTGCCTACGAATACACGCTCGACTTCGCGCAGCGCGAGATGCTCCGCGGCCGCAAGCTTGTGGACCATCAGCACATCGCCTTCGCGCTCGCCGAGATGGCCATGGAGATCGAGGCCTCGCGCCTGCTGATCCACAAGGCAGCCTGGCTGAGCGACAACAAGATCGAGAACGTGCTCAACGCCTCGATCGGCAAGGCGCACGCCGCCAACACGGCGACCAGCGTGACCCGCCGCTGCCTTGAGATCCTGGGCGACGCGGCCACCGAGCCGGGCAACCTTGTGGAGAAGTGCTACCGCGACGCGAAGATCTACGACATCTTCGAGGGCACGGGCCAGATTCAGCGCCGCATCATCGCCAAGCACCTCTTCGGTGTGAACCCGGTCTGATGCTCTCGGGCCGGCCGCTCCGGGCGGTCCACCACCCGCTCTTCGGTCGCCACGAGCCTTGGCGACCTCATGTGGAAGACAGCTCGCGCTACCGTGCGGTGGCGCGGGCCGTCTCTGCTGCTGAGGCCGCGCTCGGCGACCAGCTCACGGTGGCTGCGCCGCACGTTGCGACGCGCGACGACCTGCTCCGGCTGCACACCGCGGGCTATGTGGACCATGTGCTCGCGCTTATGGGCGAGCAGGCGGCGCTCGACCATGAGACGCTGCTCTCCGAAGACTCGGTGGAGGCGGCGCTGGCCGGCGCAGGGAGCTGCATCGAGGCGGCCGAGGCGATCATGGCGGCAGAGGTGGACAGA
>JBIIFW010000246.1:0-4418 GCA_044236985.1 Bradymonadia bacterium
CCGACAGCATGCCGACGACGAACTCCTTCCAGGTGTCGTCGTTTCCAACGGGGCTCCTCGCCGCAACGCCGCGGTACCGAATCTCCTGCCAGACTGCCCGCCCCGCCTCTGCGCTCGCAGCCCAAGCCTCGGCCTGCGCGTTATCGGCATCGGGGTCGCGGAGCTCGAGGCTCGAGCCGCCGCCGCCGGCAAGTTTGGGCCAGCGCCCCTCCGTCGCGAAACGGACCTCGTCCACCGTAACGCCGCAGATATCGCGCAACGCGAGCCGCTCGCCGGCAGAGGAGAGGCTGCCGTTGGTCGGACCCAGCGCCGAAACGCCGGGATGGTCGAGCATGAAGCCGACCGGATCCGCCGCGACGATGAGATATCCCCCGGGCGCGATTGTTGTACCGAGCGGGAATGAGTAGGTGAGTGCGTCAACGAGGCTCCAGCGGTCGAGAGAGACTGGCTCGTTGCTCCGGTTGTGTAGCTCGAGCCAGTCGCCGGGATCCCGTGCTGCAGGGTCATCTTGCAGGTCGCTCACCATCAGCTCTGAGATGACGATGTCGCCCGTCACCGGCGCCGCTTGGGGCTCCTCCGCCTGCGCTCCAACCAGGGCGTCCACTGTCATGGAGAAGCGTAGGTCGCGATCGGCCGACGCGCGGTGGACCTCGACCGCAATCAGGTTCTCCCCGGTAACGAGGAGCTCTGCGGGGATACGAAGCCGCTGCAGCCCTCGTCCGGCGCCAAGCGCCAGGCTGGTGCTGTCGATGAGCCCCTCCGGCATGTTCTCTCGGAACAACTCGACGCCGTTGAGGTAGACCACCGCGCCGTCGGCCGCGTCGAGCGTTACCTCCAGTGACCGCAGGTCTGCCCGCAGGCTCTCGTCCACCTCCACGCGGGTCCGGAACCAACTCGTGATGGAGGCGGGGGCGACAATCCCGCCGATGGGGATGACAGGCTCCGTCAGTCGGAAGAGCGCATAGGTCTCGTTGCGGTTGATCTCGGAGTTGCTGTCGAAGGTGTCGGACCAGACAGCTCGGCCCGACGAGAAGGCGACGTCCGTAGCGCCACCCCAGGGTCCCGCGGAGCTGGCCTGCTCAACGGCGGGCGTCGTGAAGGTGCCGGCGGCAATCGCGTTGGTGATGAGCGAAGAGAGGACGCCCACAGAGGGAGCCGCCGCCGACAGACTATCGCCGGGCGTGGCCCCGCTGTCGCCGAGCACGAACTGCATCCCGGCGCGCGAGGTCGCGAGCAGGTCAGCATCGGGGCGGCTCACCTCGCCGATCACCATCTGCGGCGAACCGCTGTCGCCCAGCCCCTCCCAGGCCGCAATCCAGAGGAGCTCTCCGGGCGCGGCATCCAGCGGGAAGGACTCCACAGAGCTCCAGTCGCTGACCGCATCGCGTCCGACCAGCCGGAGCCCCTCGCCATTCGGTCCGCCCAGGTAGAGCGCGAAGTGGTTGTCTGCGGTGAACTTCGCGATCGGAATCTCGGTCGAGAGCAGGAAGGGGCCGCGCTCCTCGGGCCAGTTCGTGTCGTCGAAGGTCGGATCGGCAAGGTCAACGAAGGATATCGCGGCCCCGTCGTCTTCTCTGCGCCACGAGGTGTCGGGCGTCACGAGCGCGGCGACGCCATCGACGATGGCCGAGTTTGGCGCCCCAGGCGTGCCTCCAACCTGGCCGCTCTGCGCCCAGTTTTCGGCCAGCGCAGACCAGCTGTCGCGCTCTCTCTTCGCAAGCGTGAAGCCCGGTTCAAGAACCGGCCAGGGCGTGTTCGCCGTCCAGACCACCGCATCCATGATGCGGTCGGCATTGTTGCGGAGCTCAAGCTGTCCGCCGCTCGCAGGCAGGCGTCCTGTCAGAGGGCCGAAGGTGGCCGGTGCCAACGTGGCAGCGGCGACGACGAGCTGCTGCCCGCCGAGCAACATGCTCCCTTCTGGAAAGGTGTAGGTCGCCGAACCGGCGATGCGCCAGCCAGACATGTCGAGGTCGAGCGCCTGCTGGTTGGTGATCTCGATCCAGGCTGCGCCTGCATCGCCACCGGTGGGTGTCACGCCGAGCTCGTTGAAGACGGCTGCGCCGCCGGCGCGCCTCGGGCTCCGCGCCCAGACGGGCTCGGGCCTGCAGACAGGGGTCGTGTCCGGTTCAACGGTTGTATCGGTGGCGTCCTCTCCCGCGGTATCGTCCACGGAGGTGTCGTCTACCTCAGTATCGTCGACGGCGGTGTCTTCCACCGCGGTATCGTCGATGGAGGTCTCTTCCTCTGTGGTGTCGTCGTCTGCGGTGTCCGGCGAGGTATCCGCACCGGTATCGTCGGAGGCGACGTCTGCGAAGGGGTCGGTCCCGTCGGCGCCGCTGTTCGTGTCTTCCAAGACCGACAGTTCGGGTGTCTGCGCTGTGCCGTTGTCACCATCGCAGGCCGCAGCCGAGAGGAGGAAGAGGGGCAACAGTCGTCGGGCGGCGCTGTGAAGAAGATGACAGGAAGACGCGCGCAAGGTGGCACCGTACAGAAACTGTGGGGGGCCCCGCGCCTTAGCAGCCTCCGTTAGGTTCCGCGAAGATGCGGGGGCAATCTGTTGGACGCACCGCCTCTAGGGTCGGCGATGCGCACCGACGCCCGAGCCAGCCCGGCCTGCCTGCCGCAATCAGTTGCTATGCGGGGAGTGGGCCCGCTCGCGGCTTCCGAGCCGTGTGGTGGCTATCCCGCGGGTGAGAAGCCGAGCGGGGCGCCCGGCCCGAGCGGCCAGCCCGCGGCCCACCAAAGAAGCAGCAGGGCGGTCCAGGCGAAGAAGAAGACGACGCTGTAGGGGAGCATCAGCCCGATCAGGCTGCCGAGCCCGGCCCGCGCGTTGTACTTCTGCAGCACCGCGAGGATGATCAGCAGGTAGCTATTCAGCGGGGTGATGATGTTCACCACGCTGTCGCCGATGCGATAGGCGGCCGTCGTGAGCTCCGGGCTGATGCCGGCCATCATGAACATGGGGATGAAGATGGGGGCCATCACGCCGAACTTGCTGAGCATCCCGCTCAGCGCGAAGTCACCCACCACGACCAGGAGCACGAAGAGGCTCAGGAATAGCGGCACGGGAAGGTCGGCCTGCACGAGCAGTGAGCCGCCCGCGTAGGCGAGCATCCGGTCGAGCCGCGTGTAGGCGAAGTAGTTCACGAACTGGGCCATGAAGAAGGCGATCGTGAGCACCGGCACGATGCTCTCCACACCGTGGTAGAGCGCATCGACGAACTCCCGCTGGCTCCGGAGCCGACCCACGACGAAGCCGTAGATGAGGCCCGGAATCAGGAAGGCAAAGAAGATGATGGGCACGATGACATGCGACCACCGTTCGCCGGGCGTCTCGGCGAGCCGCGGCCGCACAGCCGTCTCCGCGACGAGCAACGGATCGCGCGCCAGGATGTCGTGCGGGGGCGCCGCGGTCGTCGCGCCGGCGGGCAGGACCTCGACCGCATGGTGGAGGACCACGCGACCATCGCTCAGCGTTGGCTGCCCGTCACCGTGGAGCGGCATCCCGGGCAGGAGGATGAGGGCGGCGAAGGCCGCGAGCACGAGCGCCATCGCCGCGAGCGAGGCGCCAAGGCCCCGTTTCTCGAGCGGGGTGAGGGCCATGTCGGACGAGCTGTCTGGTGCGGCCTCGGTGCTGGCCTGGCGCTTCAGGCGTGGCTCGACGAGCAGGTCGGTGACGCCCCAGCCTGCCAGCATCACCACGAAGGCGGAACCCGCCTTGAAGTAGGCGTTGTGGAGGTAGTTCACCGTGTAGTCTGGCGCGATGACCCGCGCGGCGTCTTGCGCGAAGCCGGTGAGCGCGCCATCGCCGCCGGTGGGGAAGAAACCGGCACCAAAGCCACCTGCAACGCCGGCAAAGGCGGCAGCAAGTCCGGCGACCGGGTGGCGACCCACCGCGAGGTAGAGGGCTGCAGCCAGCGGTGGCAGGATGATGTAGCCCGCATCGCTCGCGACGCTGCTGTTGGCACCAATGAGCACCACAGCCGGGGTGAGCAGTCGCCGGGGCGTGATGAAGGCCAGGGAGCGCATCAGCGCCGAGAAGAAGCCGAACTTCTCCGCGAGCCCGATTCCGAGCATCGCGACGAAGATCAGCCCGAGCGCAGGCAGCCCCGTGAAGTTCCGGAGCATCGAGGAGAGCATCCAGTAGATGCCCTCGCCCGTAAGAAGGCTGCGCGGTGCGATGGGCGCACCGTTCGGCACAAGCTCGGTCTGTGGCGCACCGGACGCGTCGAGCAGCGGCCGCACGACCGGCTTGCCTGCGTCGTCGAGCACCGGGGTGCCTGCTGCGTCGACGACCGCTTCGGTCACGATGCGCGGCTGCACCGGCGTGACCTCCCAACCGAGCGCATCACCGAGCGCAGCGATGGCGATGATGAGGGCGGCGAGAATGACGAAGATGATGGCCGGCTCGGGCAGCT
>JBIIFW010000247.1:0-4404 GCA_044236985.1 Bradymonadia bacterium
CGCTAGGGCGCGACGCCCAGCCAGGAGAGGTAGGGTAGGCCGTTCACACCCTCGGCGATGATCCGGCTGCCGTCTGCAGAGACCGTGCCCTGACCGTAGAGGTGCCATTCGCCCTCCTCGACGCTCTCGGTGCCCACAGTCGTGGAGAGGCCGCCGAGGATGTAGAGGTTGGCGGTCGCGCCGCCGGCGAGCCCAAGGTCGTTCGGTAGCGAGAAGCCGAAGCCGTCGCCCGCAACGTCGGTCTCTGGGCCGAAGGCGTAGAGCATGGCAGGCGCGTCGGCACCGAGGAAGCAGAGCCCTTCGGCGGTCGGGTCGATCTTGGTTGCCGAGAGCTGCGGGAGGTCGCCGGCGGGATCGGAGAGCAACGACGGGAGCACCTCGAGCGTGAGACCGCCATCGAGGGAAACCGATTGGGCAACAGCGGTGTCGCAGAAGTCGGGGCTGTTCTCGGGGGCGTTGAGGCGGAAGAGTCGACCGGTCTCGGGCATGATGATGTCGCCCTGCGCTGCGAGGTCCACGCCGCAATAGATGGTGGCGAGCGGACGAGCGGGAGCAAAAATCCGCAACGTCGCCGAGCTCATGCACTGCACCTCGCTGCCGACCGGGATCGTGAAGCTGCCATCTTGGGCCGTCGCAACGGGGCGGAGGCAGGTGAGCCGAGCGGGCTTTCCGCCCCGAACACAGACCTGCGCCTTGGCGCACGGCACCGGGGCACCGGCGTCGTCGAGGATGGTCCCTGAGATGCTGGTCACCCACTTGGAGGAGCCGCCACAGGCAGGGTCGCGGGCCGGGCCGGGCGTGGGCGGCGCGGTGGTCGCAGGTTCGGCGCAGACGGGCGTCTCGCCCGAGCCTGCGAAGGTGATGCATGCAGGCGTGCCGCTGCCGTCAACGGAGCCGTCGCTGCCGCTGTCGGTCGCGCTGTCGCTGGCAGCATCTGCATCGTCTGAGGCCTTCTCTTCAGAGGCGCAGGCCGCCAGAAGCAACAGGAGCGATGGGAGCAGCCGGAGGCTAGACAACGACGCGATTTCGACCTGCATGCTTGGCCTCGTAGAGTTTGGTGTCGGCGAGTGTGAGGAGCGCCTCCACCCGCTGCTTTCGCGAGGCAGCGTCGTCTCCGCCGGCGACCTCCTGCAGTCCGCTCACGCCGATGGAGGTGGTGACGGGGATCGTGGCGTCGGCGTGGAGCATGGGCGAGGCAGCGATGCTGGCGCGGATGCGTTCTGCCACCGCGGCTGCTTCGGCAAGCGTGGTCTGGTCGAGCAGCACCACGAACTCTTCACCGCCGAAGCGGGCCAAGAGGTCTTCGCTTGTGAGTTCAGCCCCGATCCGCTTCGCGGCCTCCACGAGCACGGCATCGCCTGCGACATGGCCGAAGGTGTCGTTGACCTTCTTGAAGAAGTCGAGGTCAAGCATCAGAACCGCGGATTCACGCTTGTACCGCTCAGCGCGCGCGAGCTCCCGCTCGAGCATGCTCAGGAAGTAGCGCTTGTTGTAGACGCCGGTGAGCGGGTCGGTGTTCGTGAGGCGGAACATCTCGTCGAAGTATTGTGCCTCCACGTGGTTTGCGCGGGTGAAGCGGAAGACCGAACCGCCAATCTGGATCTGGTCTCCGTCAGTAAGGAGGTGTTGGGTCACCCGCTGGCCGTTGACCTTGGTGCCGTTGGTGCTCTGGAGATCTTGGAGCATCACGCCGGCGGGATGGGCGAGGATTTCGCAGTGGAGCCTCGAGGCATCGTCGTCGTCGATGGTGACATCGGCCTGCTCCGAGCGCCCGATGGAGACCTTGCGCTGTGCGAGCAGGAAGCGGCGGCCCATATCTCGGCCCGCGAGCCCCAGCAGACAGGCATCGAACTTCAGCTCCTGGCCCGGCAGCGTGACGGGGCGGACGAGGGTGATCTGTCTCATCTGTTTGGTGCTATCGGTCGACACAATCACCTCGCAGGTTGGTTCTCTTGCGACTACCACAAGCGGGTCGCCAACCCAAACGGATTGGCGGCCCGTAACGAAGATAGGGTTCCAGTTTTTTCCGAGCGGCCGTGGGAGTCAGAATGAAAAAGTGGGGCCATCTCGCTCTCAGGTTCTCGCTGTTGATTGGTGTATGCGGCTGCGCCGATCCTGCGAACAGCGACGGTTCGGGCAGTGGTCCTGCGAACAGCGACGGGTCGGGCATTGGCGAAGGCTCGGGCAACGTTGAGGGCTCGGGCAGCGGCGCGGCAGCCTTCGACTTTGCTGCACCGGGCCCCTATCGCGTTGGGGTTCGGAGCCTGCCGCTCGCAGATGCCGCGCGGTCGCGCGCCTGGACCGCCGAGGTCTGGTACCCGACGGTCGCGGAGGGCTCCGCCTCCGACCTGCTCGCCTTCGCCACCACGTCGGACGAGCGAGCGTTGTTGGAGCGGCTCTATACCGAGGCGCCGGAGGGGTGCGCGACCGCTTCGATGCAGGCCATTCGCAATGCTGCGCCCGGGTTGGGTGAGCCGCTGCCCGTCATCTTCTTCTCGCACTGCCACGGCTGCACCCGGTTCGAACTCTTTACCGTTGCCGAGCAGCTGGCCTCCTACGGCTTTGCGGTGGTGGCGCCAGACCATACGGGCAACACCCTCTTTGCCCACGAGGCGGGAAACCCGGCTCCGATCAACGCGACCTTCCTCAACACGCGGGTGGAAGACATGCTCTTCACGGCGGCGGCGGCCTTCGACTCCGCCGGTCCCTTTGCTGCGGCGGGGTTGCGTTTCGACGCAGCGCGGATGGGCGTGATGGGCCACAGTTTCGGCGCTGCAACAGCGGCCTGGACCGGTGAGCGACTGCCGGAGGTGAAGGGGGTCGTTGCGATCGCAGCCCCCATGGAGAGCCCGCTCCTGCCGGGGCCGACGGTCGCGGCGCTGCCGTTTCCGACGCTCTTCCTCCTGGCCCGTGAAGACAACAGCATCACGGAGCTGGGCAACCGGTTCATCCGTAACAACCATGCCGCGGCCTCCTCGCCGAGCTGGCTCATCGAGGTGGCCGATGCGGGGCACTGGAGCCCGTCGGACATCTGCGGTCTGACGGCTGACTTCGCGGCCGGGTGCGGCAACGGTCGCCGTATGACGGGCCGTGCGCCCTTCACCTATGTAGAGAACGGTGCGGCGCGGCGGGCTACGGCCGCCACGGTCACCGCCTTCTTCGCCTCGGTGCTCACCGCCGATAGGCGGGGCGCTGCCTACCTCAACGCGGGCCGGTTCGATATCGAGACGACGCTGTTGACGCGCTAGTTGAAGCCAGAACTTAGTTGAAGCCGGAGCCGCGCGGCCGCCGCTTGGTCTCTTCGAAGGCCATCGACTTGAAGCGGAAGGGCGGCTTGTTGTCGGTGGTGATGCGGAGTTCGACCAAGCTGAGGTTGGTCGTCCGCATGACGGCGATGAGGCTGTGGTCGGTGGCGCCCTCTTCAATCGAGATGAGCTCGTAGAAGCCGTTCTGGCGCCCAAGGAAGAGGAAGTTATCGACCAGCGCCTGTGGGGTGACCTTGCTGGTGACGTCGGGGGAGAAGTTCTTGATGACCTCGTCCTCTGTCACTTCGCCGCGCTTCTGGTTGAAGACAGCCATGGTCCAGCGGAGCTTGTCTCCGGCAGGTGTTTTGGGGATCTCCAGGACCTCTTCGGCATACATGGCATTGTAGGCGTAGTAGCCCGCGCCGATGACGCCGAGGAGGACGACGAGGCGGGCAATGAGGCCGAAGATGGCCTTCTGGCGGGCTGCGGCAGCCTTCTTGTCGACGGGGATGGCGGGCATGGAGCCCGTGATGGCCGGGTTGCTGCCTGTGACGCGAGGGTTGCTGCCTGTGACGCGGGGGTTGCTTCCTGTGACCGCAGGCAGGGCGCCTGTGTTGCCGAGGCTGGTGACGGGCAGCACACTGCTGGAGACCTTGGGCTGACTGCCTGTGACCGCGGGCTGCGAGCCGGTGACGGTCGGTGCATTCCCGGAGAGCGCGGGTGCGGAGCCGCTGCGAGGGCCTACGCTCTGGAAGGAGCCGGTGGCGCGCGGGATGGCACTGGTGACGCCGGTGCGGCGGCCGCCGAGCTTTCCTGCTGCCAGGATTTTGGCGAAGTAGGGGAGGTCGGTGAGGTTGCTCCAGACCTTGCCTCCGTCGTTCGAGGCGCTGAGTCCCTCATGGGAGTCGCGGCGGCTGAGCCAGATTTGGACGTCTCCAGCATCGATGAAGTTGAAGACCATGCCGTCGGTGCCGCGGATCTGCCAGGCCCCCTGGGGCGGGACGACGTCTGATTCGGTGGGCGGCTGGAGCGTCGCGGTGGAACCGGTAAGGCGCGGGTCAATGGCCACCCGCGGCGCGGAGCCGGAGCTCATGGCAGGCTGAGATGCGTCGGTGGAGGCCTCGTTTCCGAGGCCGGAGATGGCAGCGTAGACTCCCGT
>JBIIFW010000028.1:0-15602 GCA_044236985.1 Bradymonadia bacterium
GCCTGAAGAAGTTCCGGGTCCCATCCACCTTCTCGGCGCTCTTGCCGTAGGCGCTGCTCGACTTCGCGCGTGTTGCCATCCCTGAACCTCTGCGTTGCCCTCCGACTATCGGGCAGTGCCGCTGCTGCCAAGCCTGAGTTGCGCCTGCGCTGCAGACTTGCCAGCGGATCTCGCTCTGTTAGAAACGGCGCACTGCGTCGATCCCTCCTTTGCCCCAGCGCTGCCATGTCTCACGTCTACATCGAGAAGATTTCCGCCCACGAAGACCAGACCGTCACGCTCAAGGGCTGGATCTACAACATCCGCTCGAGCGGCAAGATCCACTTCCTGCAGCTCCGCGATGGAACCGCCATCATCCAGTGTGTGATGGGGAAGAACGATGTCTCCGAGGAGGTCTTTGAGAGCGCCAAGCGGCTCACCCAGGAGAGCAGCGTCGAGGTCACGGGCGTTGTCCGCAAAGATACTCGCTCTGCGCTTGGTTACGAACTCCATGCCACCGGCCTCAAGATCCTCCACATCTCCGAGGAGTATCCCATCACGCCGAAGGAGCATGGCACCGCCTTCCTGATGGACCATCGTCATCTCTGGATCCGCTCGCGACGGCAGCATGCCATCCTCCGCATCCGCGCCGAGATCATCCGCGCCATCCGCGACTACCTCGACGACAACGACTTCCTCCTCGTCGACTCGCCCATCTTCACACCCGCCGCCTGCGAGGGCACCAGCACCCTCTTCGAGACGGCCTACTTCAGCCAGAAGGCCTACCTCACCCAGTCGGGCCAGCTCTACAACGAGGCCAACGCCATGGCCTTCGGCAAGGTCTACTGCTTCGGGCCCACCTTCCGCGCCGAGAAGTCCAAGACCCGCCGCCACCTTACCGAGTTCTGGATGGTGGAGCCCGAGGTGGCCTTCCTCGAACTCGACGGACTCATGGACCTCACCGAGTCGTTCGTCCGCTACATCGTCACCCGCGTGCTCCAGAACCGCCAGACCGAGCTCAAGGAGATTGAGCGCGACACGACACAGCTCGAGAAGATCACGCAGCCCTTCCCCCGGCTCGACTACGGCGAGGCGGTGCGCCAGCTTCACGCCCTCGGCAGCGACATCGTTTACGGTGACGACTTCGGCGCCGACGACGAGACCATGCTCACCAAGCAGTATGAGACCCCCATCCTCGTCAACCGCTACCCGGCGGCCATCAAGGCCTTCTACATGAAGGGCGACCCGGCCGCGACCGACCGCGCCCTCTGCGTCGATATGCTGGCGCCCGAAGGGTACGGCGAGATCATCGGCGGCGGTCAGCGTGAAGATGACTTTGCGACCCTGCTAGCCGCAGTCCACGCGCACGGCCTGCCGCAGGAGTCGATGGACTGGTATCTCGACCTCCGCCGCTACGGGTCGGTACCGCACGCCGGCTTTGGCCTCGGCGTGGAGCGCACGGTGGCTTGGATCTGCGGACTGCCCCATGTGCGCGAGACCATCCCCTATCCGCGCATGCTCGAGAAGCTGGTCCCCTAAGGCCTCTTGGGGTCATCGTCGGGCGAGGTCTCCGCCTCCTCCGCGGCAACCTGTTCGGAGGGCAGCACCTCCGCCCACACTTCGCCAGGCAACAGCGCTTCTGCTGGCTCGGCTGCCTGTTCGCCGGTCTGCGCGCGGAAGGTGAGGATGTCGGCTCGCATCCGCTCTAGGACTGCGGCCTCGAGTTCGGCGGCCGAGGGCGGAGAACTGAGCAGCTCCTGGTCACCGATGGCCTCTTCGGTTCCATCAGACTCGAAGAGTCGGATGCTCTGCGTGAGCCGCGTGGCCGAGCGCGGCAGGATGGGGCTCTCTTCGCCCTTGGCCACCTTGCGCGCCCGGTAGCCCCAGCCCATGTAGAGGCCGTGCGCCAGCAGCGAGGTGGCAGCGAGCAGGTCTGCTGCAACGCTGATGGCCAGCCAGGGGGCGGGCGGGTGTTGAATGAGCAGGAGCTCGCCAGCCGCAGGCAGGGAGTCGGAGGTCGCCACACCGGGGGGCGCGCTGTAGTCCTGCCGAACGCCGGACTGATCACCGTGATACCAGGCGAGAAAGAGCAGCATTCCGACCGTGAGTAGCATCGCTGCGAGACGCCTCACGACCGTGCCGGTCCGCCAGGCGACGGAGTAGAGGAGGGCGAAGAACCAGGTGCAGCCGTAGAAGAAGATGCAGTTCCAGGGCGCGCCGCCCGTGCGCTGCCACTCCACCGCTGTCGCAATGCCAATCGCGACCACCGTCAGCGCCGCAAACGGGTAGCCGATCCAGCGGCCTGGAAAGCGCCCCGGAAGCGCCGTCGCGTAGCCGCCGGAAGACTCGCGCGTGAGCATGATCTGGAGGGTCTGGTGGTTGCGCACGGCTCGACCGAAGGGGAGAAGGATAGCGTTTCGGCGTTTGCCGAGCGGCACCGTAGTTGGCTAGAGCGTTGGCATCATGGCGACCACCGATCCGCTCATCGTTATCTACGCTGCCTACGCTACCATCTGGGGAGCGCTCTGGGGCAGTTTCTTGAATGTGGTCATCTGGCGGCTGCCGCGTGGACAGAACCTAGCCCACCCACCGAGTCGCTGCCCCAAGTGCGAGAAGGAGATCGCCTGGTACGACAATGTGCCCGTGGTGAGCTGGCTGCTGCTGCGGGGTCGCTGTCGTGGTTGCAAGAACCCCATCTCGGCCCGCTACCCCGCGGTGGAGCTGGTAGGCGCCCTCCTCGGCTGGTCGCTCTGGTCGCTGGTCTCGTCGGTGGCCGGCCAGCCTCTGCAGGTGACCGCGATGGTCTTCCTCTTTCTCTTCTTTTTTGCCCTCGCGATGGTGGCCATCGCCTTCATCGACTTCGACCTCACGATCATCCCGCACAGCCTGACTTTTCCCATGATGGCCTGGGGCCTGCTGGGGGCGCTCGTGCGGCCGAAGACAGACGGCTGGGAGCAGTTCTTTCCCGCGCCGGACCTGCTCACGGCGGCCATCGGTCTGGTGGCGGGCGGAGGTGTGATCTACGCCGTCTTTGTCGGCTACAAGTTGGCAACAGGGCGGGAGGGGCTCGGTGGCGGAGATGCCACCATGCTTGCGGCCATCGGTGCCAACCTTGGTTGGCCGAGCCTCATTTTCGTCCTCATGTTCGCCAGCCTGCAGGGGCTCATCGCTGCGCTGGCGCTGGTGGGGTACGAGAAGTTCTCGGGGCGCTCGACCGATGGCACGCCCGGCGGGCTGATGCGCGGGGCACACCGCCCGGAGTTCTGGGACGACGAGGGGCGGCGCATTGTTCCCGGCAGCGAGGCGGGTGCCGATGCGCCCGTGTTGGAGGAGGCTGACGGCGACTTCCTGCGCCTCGCGCTCCCCTTCGGTCCCTTCCTCGCGCTGGCTGCGATTGAGTACATGTTCTGGGGCGAAGGGCTGCTGCGCTGGCTGACGGCCGGCGTCTACCCGTAGCCGCTGGTGCGAGGCCTCCGCGCCAAACTGCTGCTGGCCGCCGCGCTGCTGATGCTGGTGCTCGTGGGGCTGGTGGCCGGCGTGACGCTGCCGCTGGTGCGGCGGAGCGCGGAGCAGCAGGCGGTGGCAGAGACGGCGCGGGTGGCGGCTACGATGGCACGGCTCGTTGCAGACCGTCTCGACCTGCGGCTCGACCTGCGACATCCTCAGAACCGGGCTGCCGCAACGGCAGTCATGGAGGTTGCGTCGCAGGAGTGGCGGGCCACGGCGGTGGTGTTTGCCTCGGTGGACGGTCTGGCTGAGTTGACGCTTCCGGGCGCCACGTTGTCGGACGGCGATCGCCTTCGGCTGCTCCGCATTCGGCAGACCGGCGCGCGGGTCGCGGAGCCAGACGAAGCAACGGGCGGGGACGAAGTCGTAGCCTGTGTTCCAGTGCTTGCGGACGACCGCACCCTGCTCGGCGCGCTGCTCGTCCGGCGCCCCGCAGATGAGAGCGGCGCCGCGGCCATCACGGCCGCTGTGGCGCTGCTCTACATTGTCCTCGAGACACTGCTCGTGGGGCTGGTTGGCTATCTGCTCCTAACCCGCTCCGTATTGCGACCCATATCGGCCCTCTCCAAGGCAGCGGGGCGGGTGACTGCGGGCGACCTCACCGTGCAGGTCGATGCATCGCAGCAGGATGAGATGGGCGCGCTTGGGCGAGACTTCAACCTCATGGTCGCCCGCATCCGAAGCGACCAGCGCGCGCTTGATGAGCGGCTTCAGCAGCTCCAACTGGCCAGCGATGAGTTGGTCCGGCGTGAGCGGCTCTCGACCTTGGGGCAGCTCTCTGCCGGCGTCGCGCACGAGATTGGAAATCCCCTCGCCGCGGTGATGGGGTTGGTTGAGTTGCTGCGGGACAGCGAGGGCTTGAGCGCGGTCGAGCGGGCCGACGTGGGTCAGCGCGTTGAGCGGGAGCTGGATCGGATTCACGCCATCATCCAGACACTGCTGGACTATGCGCGGGGCGGTGAGGTCAGGCGGGTAGAGCAGGATGTGGCGGTTCCCGTCGCCGCAGCGGTCTCGCTACTCACCCACCACCCGCGTGTCCGCCAGATTCGGCTCCGTCTGATGCCGCCGGCCGAGCCCGTCTCCTTTGCGCTCGACGAGAGCCGGTTGGTGCAGGTGCTCTTGAACCTGGTCCTCAACGCCAGCGACGCCATGAAGGGTGAGGGGGAGGTGGAGGTCGCTTGGCAGGAGAGCCGGAGTGCCACGGGCGAGCGCTGGTGCAGCATCGCCGTTTCGGACCGCGGTCCCGGTTGGGCCGAGGAGGTTCGCGGCCGTGCGACTCACCCCTTCGTGACGACGAAGGCCGCGGGCGCGGGTACGGGGCTGGGGCTGTCGATCTGCGAGCGGATCGCGGCGGAGCTCGGTGGCCGGTTGACGCTCGGCGATCGTGCTGGTGGCGGTGCGGAGGCAGCCATCTGGCTGCCGATGGAGGGTCAGCCGTCGCCGGTCTCGGGGTCGTCGCCCGCTTCGGGGAAGTAGGCGCGGATTTTGTAGAGCAGCGCCCGGTGCGAGATTTCGAGGAGTTTGGCGGCGGCGGTCCGGTTGCCGCCCGTCTGCTCGAGCGCCCGCTGGATAAGCAGCCGTTCGAGCTGCTCGGTCGCCCGCTTGATGGAGGGTTCATCGCTCGCGACCCAGACTGGGCCGCGAACGGCGGAGGAGACCAGTGCATCGGGGAGGTCGTCGACGCGGAGCTCGTCCTCATTGCAGAGCAGGAGCGCTCGCTCGATGGCATGCTCCAACTCGCGAACATTCCCGGGCCAGGCGTAGCCGTTGAGCTTCTGCATCGCCTCGGGCGCGATCGTCGGTGGCCTCCGGCCCATGGCTGCAGCGAGCGAGGTGAGGAAGTGCTCGAGCAGCAGCGGGATGTCTTCGCTCCGCTCACGCAGCGGCGGCAGATGCAGCGCGACGACGCTGAGTCGGTAGAAGAGGTCTTCGCGGAAGGAGCCCTCTGCAACGAGTTCGTCGAGCGGGCGGCGTGAGGCAGCGACGACGCGCACATCGACAGCGCGGCTCGCGCTCTCGCCAAGCCGGCGCACCTCTCCCTCCTGCAGCAGCCTCAGGAGCTTGACCTGGAGTGCCGGGGTGAGGTCGGAAACCTCGTCGAGGAAGAGCGTGCCGAGGTGGGCTGCCTCGAAGAGCCCGACCTTGGCGGCGCCGGCATCGGAGAAGGCGCCCTTGGCGTGGCCGAAGAGCTCCGACTCGGCGAGGGCCTCGGGGAGTGCGCCGCAGTTGAGCGCGATGAAGGGCTGCTGGCCTCGGCCCGAGCTGTCGTGGATGGCGCGGGCGACGAGCTCCTTGCCGGTGCCGCTCTCGCCGGAGATGAGGATGGTGCTTCGGAAGGGCGCGACGCGCCGAATCTGTTCAAAGATCTTTCGCATTGCAGGTGCGCGGGAGCGCAGCCCGCAAAAACTGTTAGCGGAAACGGCGGCGGCGCGCAGGGTATCGACCTCAAGCTGGAGCCGCCGTCGCTCCTCGACCTTGCGGAGGGTGAAGAGGAGTTCGGCTCTTCGGAAGGGCTTTGCGACGTAGTCATGGGCGCCGGCGCGGATGGTCTCCATGGCGCCATCGAGGTCGGCGTAGGCGCTCATCATGACGATGCCGGTATTGCGTCCGAGGGGGCGCAGGGCGCGCAACAGGGCCATTCCATCGAGCCCTGGCATGTTGATGTCGCAGAGGAGGAGGTCGAACGGGGTGGTCCGGAGTCGGTCGAGGGCGTCGGCACCATCGGCAGAGAGGGTCACCCGATAGCCCTCGCGTCGGAGCGTAAGTTCGAGCATGTGCCGAACATTCTCCTCGTCGTCGACGACCAGGATACGGGCATCAGGCATGGGAGCCAAACCTGTGTGTGGCCGTTGAATGCGGACTGGGCATCAAAGGCGAAAAGCAGGCCGCTTTCTTGACACCCCGTTTTGCCCCCGTAAAGTCCCGCTTCGGCCGTATGGTCGGATTTTGGAGTCTTAGGATGGCAAAGGGCAAGAACCTTCTTGGCATCGACATTGGCGCGAGCAGCATCAAGGCGTGCCTGTTGAAGGAGACCAAGCGTGGGCTGCAGCTGCAGTCCTTCGATCAGGTGGAGATCCCTGCGGAGGCCATCGTCGAAGGTGCGGTCATGAACTCTGGCGCGCTTGTAGATGCGGTGCGCGAGATCGTCCTGCGCAACAAGATAAAGACCAAGGAGTGCGCGCTCGCAGTGGCGGGCTACTCGGTCATCATCAAGAAGATCACGCTGCCACTGATGACCCGCGAGGAGCTCGACGAGTCGATCCAGTGGGAGGCGGAGCAGTACATTCCGTTCGATATCAACGACGTCTACCTGGCGGTTGAGATCCTCGCCTCGCGTTCGGCGCAGGGGCAGATGGATGTCCTGCTTGTCGCGGCGAAGAAAGAGACGGTGAACGACTACACGGCGGTTGCGCGCGATGCGGGGCTCGAGCCGGTGGTGATGGATGTGCAGGCCTGCTGCCTGCAGAACATGTACGAGGCAAGCTACGGCATCGAAGAGGGCAAGACGGTTGTCCTCATCGACGTGGGCGCGGCGGTCACGAACATCAATGTGCTTTCGGACGGCGTGACGACCTTCACGCGCGACATCGCGATGGCCGGCAATCTCTTTACGGAGGAAATTCAGCGTCAGCTGGGTATCACCTACGAAGAGGCCGAGGCCTACAAGCGGGGCGGCGTCGATGACGCTGGCGAGCTCGTCATCCCCGAGGAGGTCGAGCGGGTCTGCGAGCAGGTGGCGGAGGCCATCGCGGGCGAGGTGCAGCGTTCGTTGGACTTCTATGCTGCGACTGCGTCGGACTCCTTCTTTGCGGCTATCTATCTGGGTGGCGGAAGCGCGCGCATCCCTGCGCTGGGCATGATGATTCAGAACGCCTGCGGCGTGCCGGTGGAGCTCATCAATCCGTTCCAGAACATTCAGTACGACGCCAAGACCTTCACGGCGGAGTATCTTGAGCAGATTGCTCCGAGTGCCGGCGTGGCGTTCGGGCTCGCGCTTCGTAAGAACTAACGAGCCATGATCCAGATCAACCTACTCCCGATACGGCAGGCCAAGCAGCGTAAGTTTGGCAAGCAGCAGATCGTCTTCGCGGCGGTCTTCCTGCTGCTCGAAGTGACGGTGCTCTACTATGTGTATGGGGCGAAGCAGGCGGAGCTGGAGGAGTTCGAGGCGACCGCCACGGGGGTGGATGCTGAGGTTTCCAAGCTCCAGAAAGACAACTCCGTGATCAAGGAGCTGAGTGATCAGCGGAAGAACCTGCAGGAGCTGTCGAAGGTTCTCGAAGAGCTGGAGGCCAACCGGGCGGGCCCGGTGCAGGTGCTCGACGATCTCAAGGTGATGCTCAATCCGCCTGCCAACGACCTCGAGAAGGTGTCGCAGGAACGGCGCGGCTGGACGACCAGTTGGGATCCGTCACAGGTCTGGCTCTCCTCCTTCAAGGAGGAAGACGGAGAGCTGTCGATCACGGGCAACGCCACGTCGAACGAAGACATCGCGGAGTTCAACGCTCGCCTGGCGAGCTCGGTCTACTTCAAGAAGGTCCGGCTGAACTTCACTGCCCTCGAGAAGCTGCCGCAGGGTGGTCAGTCCTACGCCTTCAGCATCTCGGCAAAAGTGAACTACGGACTGGCTGAAGAAGAGAAGCCTGCGGCCGCGCCGCCGGCTCCGAAGGGCAAGTCGACCACCAAGGAGCCGGGTTAAGCCATGGGAGAGTTCCTCGAACAACTCGACCGGATACCGACGAGCCAGAAGATCCTGCTGCTCCTGCTACTTTCAGCAGGCGTGGTCGTGGCCTTCTACCTGCTGGTCTATTCCTCGCTGGAGGACGAGATCGCGCAGACGCAGCAGCGCATCTCTCAGACCCAAGATCAGCGCGCGGAGATGAAGGCGCAGTCCAGCGACATCAGCCGGCTCAAGTCGGAGATCAAGGGCCTCTGCGAGCGGCAGAGCACCTTCCTCGAGAAGCTTCCGCCACGGGCGGAGGTGGGCACGCTGCTGCAGTCGATCCACCAGCAGGCTCAGCTGGTGGGGCTGCAGATCGAGCGGTTTGAGAACGATGATGAGATCCCCTCCGCGAACTACACGACCATCCCGGTGAAGATGAACATCCGCGGGACCTACGATCAGATCGCCGACTTCTACTACTTCATCGGTCGGCAGCAGCGGATCGTGAATGTGAAGAACATCAGCCTCACGGCAGACAAGGGTGGCGGCTCCTCGGGTTCGATGCTCGAGGGCGTGATTGGACCAGCGACCTCAGCGCTGTCTGGGGGCGCCGCAACCGCGCGGACCGATGGCGCAGTTGCCGAGCCGTCGTCCGCACCGGTTCAGAACGCCAATCCTCGGGTGCCGCGGCTTGCCGTCTCGTTTCAGGTGCAGACCTACTTCGCCGATATCAGCACGCAGACGGGGGGCAAAGCATGCGCGAAAGCACAGTAAGTTCGCTCCGTCGGCTCGCGCTCCTCGCGCTGCTGCTCCCCCTGTTGGGCGGCTGTGGCGATGATGAATCTAACGCACCGCCGGAAGATGCGGCTGCGGCGAAGCCCGCAGACAAGAAGGCCGACGCCAAGGCCGCCGCGCCTGCGGCCTCCAAGCTCATGAACGAGATCGATCGACATGTCTTCACCGACCTGTCGCGGGATCCCTTCACACCTCCGCAGAAGAAGGTGCTTCAGACGGCCGGCGCAAACACCGTGGCCGACTGCGATCTCATTCGGGAGCCTCTCGGCGGGACGCCTGTAGAGCGGCTGTCGCTGATCGGGTTGGTCACAGGCACCGCGGCCCCACGGGCGATGTTCAGGGCCTTCGGCGAGGGCCAGGCAATCATCGTTCGAGAAGGGGCGAAGATTGGCCCGCAATGCACGGCTGTCATCTCTGCCATCCGGGACAACGAGGTGGTCATCCTGCAAGACGGGACCCTTCCCGGCGAGCAGATCGAGACCGTGATCGTCTTGACCGACGAAGCGATCGACCAGGTTCAGATAGACGAGGACAAGTAATGACCTCCGTTGCAACTCATTTTGAAACCCGTCAGGTTCGGCGGCAGCCCCTTCGACCGTGCTGCCCAGAGGGGAGTGAATCATGAAGCGTATCCGCCAGACATCGGTTGTCGGTGCCTTGGCCTTGGCCCTCATCGCGGGTGCCTCGGTTCAAGCGGCTCTGTCAGACGAGCGGGTTGTCCGCGACATCCTCGTGGAACAGTCGTCGAAGGAGACCGTCGTGCGCGTGGTTTCTGATGGCGCCATCCGTTACGCGGTTTCGGAGCATCAGTCCCCGCATCGGCTGTTGCTCGACCTTGCCGACGCCACCATTGTCGGGCCTTCGGGCTCGATCTCTGTGGACAACGGTCAGGTTGGCGACATCCTCTCGGTCTCGACCGATGAAGATGGCCGCCGCTCGTCACGGGTCGCGCTGGAGCTCGCGGAGGGCTCACGCTACCAGGTGAGCAGCCACGAGGGGACCGTGGAGATCCGGATCTCCGGCGAGCCGACCGACCGGCTCATGGCGCAGGCCGCGCCCACCGAGACGACCGCCAGCGATGCTGCGCCGGCCGCCAACTCGGGCCCTGCGGCCAACGAGGTGGGCAATGTGGCCTACCAGCACGATGGCCATGTTGACCGCATTAAGGTGACCCTCCCCGAAGGCGCGACCTACCTCTCCCTCCCCTGGAACGACAACCGGGCCACGCTGCTCATCGAGAACGCGGCGCTGCCGGCCGAACTGCAGCGCCAGCTCGACACGGCCAAGTTCAAGGGCACCGTTCGGGCCGTCTCCTCGTTCGTCGATCCGCAGGGCCGTGTGCGCATTGTGGCCGACCTCGTGGGTGCCGGCAGCGAGCTGATTCGCATGAGCGGCCGCGACCTAATCTGGGAGTTCACCCCTGCTCGGGTGGAAGAGAGCGAGCCGGAGCGGGCGCAGCTCCCGCAGCCCATCACCAGCGCCAAGGGCGAGGCAACGCTGCCGACCTCCGTGAGCGACAATCCCTACCAGCGCCGCCCGCGGATGAACCGTAAGCGGATCACCATCGATCTGCGCGACGCCGACATTCACAACATCCTCCGCCTCATCGCCGATGAGGGGAATGTGAACATCGTCACCAACCAGCTCGTCGCGGGAAGCGTGACCCTCCGGCTCCGCAGCGTGCCGCTCGATGAGGCGCTGGCCATCATCCTGCGCAGCAATGGGCTCGGCTGGGAACAGCAGGGGAACATCATCCGCGTGGCGCCGATGACGGTCTTCGAAGCCGAGAGCAAGGCTCGCATCGACGCCTATGTACAGAGCCAGGGGCTGGAGCCGCTGCAGGTTCGGCTGATCGCCGTCAACTATGCCGAGGCAGTTTCGCTGGCTGAGATCCTCGGTGGGGTGTTGAGCACGCGGGGCAAGGTGAAGGTCGATGACCGCAAGAACGCGCTCATCGTCACCGATGTGCTGGCCAACCTCGACACCGCAGAGGCGCTCGTGCGCCAGCTCGACACACAGACGCCGCAGATCCTCATTGAGGCGCGGATCGTGGAGTCGAATGACCAGTTCAAACGTGACCTTGGCATCCAGTGGGGCGGCGACTTCCTCGCCGATCCCTCCATCGGCAACGCGACCGGCCTGCTCTTCCCCTCGACGGTTGGCATCGCCGGCGGCGCCTCCTCGGGCGACACCCCCACCGGCGGCGGTAGCTCGACCCCCAACTACGCGATCAACCTTCCCGCGCCCGCGGGCCCCGGCAGCGGTGGCGCGGTCGGCTTCACCTTCGGCAGCCTCTCCGGCGCCTTCAACCTGAACCTCCGCCTGAGCGCCGCTGAGTCGCAAGGCTCCGTGAAGATCGTCTCCGCACCCCGCATCACCACGCTCGACAACGAGGAGGCCACCATCACCAGCGGCGTCTCGATTCCCGTCAGCGTCGTCTCGGCGGCCGGCGCACAGACCGTCTTCTTCGACGCCTCGCTGACCCTCACGGTCACCCCCCGCGTGACCCCCGACGGCAACATCATCGTCGATGTGAACGTGAACAAGAACGAGCCCGACTTCGAGAACACCGGCTCCCGTGGTGACCCCTCTATCATCCGGCGTGAGGCCAGCACCAAGCTGCTGATCCGTGATGGAGATACGACCGTCATCGGCGGCATCTTCCAGCGCAATACCGGCTCGTCGAATGTCCGGATCCCCTTCCTCGGCGCGCTGCCGCTCATCGGACCCCTCTTCCGTAACGCGTCGCACACCGACGTGCGCAACGAGCTGCTCGTCTTCCTGACGCCCCGCATCGTCAACCGCGACCTCTCCATTGATCGCGACGAGAACACGCCCGACATCCTGCCTCCGCAGGAATAGTGGCACCGCGCTGGCTCATCGTCGGCTCTACGGCGGCGGGCAAGTCGACAGCCGGCCGAGCATTTGCGGCGCGCTGTGCGCTCCCCTTTGCCGACGCTGACCCGCTGCTCGAGGCGGACCTTGGCCGTACGCTCGTGGAGGCCTTTGACCAGCTCGGCGAAGAGGCTGTTCGGTCGCACGAGGTTGCGCTGGTTATCCGTCTGCTTGCGGAACGGGATGGCGTGCTCGCCCTGGGCGGCGGCGCCTTTGCCTCGCCGGCTGTTCGGGCAGCCGCCAAGGAGCAGGGCTGGATTGCCATCTACCTTCGCCTGCAGCCCGCAGAGGCCGCTGCCCGTCTGGCAGCCGACCCCGTTGCGCGTCCCGGGTGTGACGGCCCCGATGCTACGCTCGCACTTCTCGCTCACCGCTTCGCGGTCCGGGACGAGCTCTATGCCACGGCCGATTCAGTGCTCGACTGTGACGGGTTGAGCCCCGTGCAGGTGGTCGATGGTGTGGCGGCAGCGCTCGGCGCCGAGCCAGCGCCTCATCCCGTGGCGTGGCTGGAGGGCGGGCCATCGGCACTGGCCGCGATGTTGCGGGAGTTTGTGCCAACCGGCCGGCTCCTCGTTGTGGCCGATCGAAAGCTCGATGGGGCAGTCGAGGCGACGGTCGCGGAGCTTGCGGCGCGTGGGCGCGTGGCACGCGTCGTCTGGGTGGAGGGTGGCGAAGCGGCGAAGACCGTAGCGGCGCTGAGCGCGCTCTGGACCGAGGCCTTCGCTGGCCCGCTCGACCGGGGCGACACAGTGGTGACCGTCGGCGGCGGTGTGGTCTCCGACCTGGGCGGCTTTGCTGCCGCGACCCTGATGCGTGGCCTGCCCGTGGTGCATGTGGCGACGACGCTGATGGGCATGGTCGACGCCGCGTTGGGCGGGAAGACGGGGGTGGACCTGCCGGCCGGCAAGAACCTGGTGGGTGCCTTTCAGATGCCGACAGCGGTGATCCAGTGGGATGCAAGCCTCGCCACGCTGCCCGACCGCGACTTTGCTTCTGGTCTGGCCGAAGTGGTGAAGTGTGCGTTGCTCTCGGGGGAGCGAGCGCTGGCGCAGCTCGAGGCCGATGCGCTGGCGCTTTGCAGGCGAGATGCTGCCGCAGTGGGTCGCGCCGTTGCCCTCGCGATGAAGACCAAGCTGGCGCTCGTCGCCAGAGATCCGACGGAGCAGAGCGATCGGGCGCTGTTGAACTTGGGCCATACGATCGGACACGCCCTCGAAGCGGCGACCGGTTATGAGCGCTATCTGCATGGCGAGGCGGTGGCGATCGGGCTGGTGGCGGCGCTGCGGTTTGGCAGCGCGCTTGGCGAGACGGAGCCTGGCCTCGCAGCGCGGGTAGCAGCGTTGCTCAGGCAGCTCGGTCTTCCGACGGAACTTCCCGATCTGCCTCCCGAAATTTGGAGAGAGGCGCTCAGTCGGGATAAGAAGCGCGCCGACGATGCGGTACGGTTCGTGCTGTGCCGCAGCGCCGGTCAGTGTGCGCTGAAGATTGTGGAACTTGATCGCGTCGATGCGTGGATTCGGCGCTCGCTTTCTGGCAGCATGGACGATGTTTGAATCTGGTTTGGAGGTTAAGATGCGAATCCTGCGCTCTGTGTGTCTGAGCTGTCTGGCGCTGCCGATGCTCGCTGCCTGCGCCGACGATGCACCGGCGATTTTCGTCAAGTACAACGGCCTCCCGGACGAGAACTGCGTGCCCGATCCGGGCGGCAACAGCTACAAGACCTCGGGCACGCTCGATCTGCTGATTGGCACCAGCTACGTGATGTATCCCGTGCTCCAGAACAATCTGGTCCCGTCCGAGTCGGTCTCGTTTGCGCGGCCTGCTGGCGGCGGCGGCCTCAATGGCGCCGAGTCGGAGATGAACACCATCACGCTGACTCGGGCAGAGGTGAAGTTGAACCTTCCTTCCACGCTTCAAGGCGTAGCCGAGAGTCGGAAGATTCCACTGTCGGGATCCGCCAAGCCGGGAGAAGAGTTCGCGCTCGATCTCACCGTCATCCCCTCAAACATTGGCAGCAACCTGCAGTTGAACCCGGCCTTCGCGTCGGGGGACTCGGTTGAGATTGGTGTCCAGGTGACCTTCTATGGCGAGACCATCTCGGGCAACGAGGTGACTTCGAACGTCTTCAACTTCCCCATCTCGCTCTGCCGCGGATGTGGCATCGTCTATCCCCCCGAGGCCAACACGGCTGATTCGGGTGTGCCCAACTGCTCCAACCTGGACGGCGTCTCCGACTCGTCGGCCTTCGCTGGCAACCGGTGCAACCTCGGCCAGGACCTCGACACCGACTGCCGTCTGGTCTGCAGCGATCCGAGCATCTTCTCGGGCCGCCCCGAAGACTTCGACAAGGCCTGCAACGGCGCCAACTAAGCGCCGCTTTCGGGGCCCGCTTAGCTCTTGAGCACGAAACCCTGAAGCAGCACACCGAGATTGGTATTGTCGGTCGTAGAGAGGATCTGCTCGGTCACGAAGGTGGCGACGCGGAGGGCGACGCGCTCCACGACCGCCTCCATCTTCGTCTCCTCCGGCATGCGGCGCGATAGCACCGCCACCGCCTGATTGGCCACGGTCTCATCGGGCTTGCCGCTCGCCACAAGGCTGTCGAGCCAGGCAGTTGCCTCAGCAGGCGTCACGGGGCGAAGGCCGGCGCCGAGCTCGATGCTCTCGGCGACGAGGACCGTTGCGAGCAGGCTGCGGAAGCCGAGGAGCTCCACGGGGGTGCGGTTCTTCTCGATGTTGAAGAGCAGTTCGACGAGCTCGGCTCGGGTCCAGCGGAGCCGGCCCATGAACCAGAGTTCGAAGAAGGCGAGGTCAGCAAGCACCAGCGAGGCGGCCTCCACCTCGCGCATGGTGCGGAAGGGTGCAGCCTCCTGCACCGAGCGGAGCGGTCGGTCGGAGAGGAGCCCCTCGAAGAGGTCGACCTCCTGCGCGCTGAGGAGCGACATGGGCTCGTCGGTGAGCGACATGTTGCCCCGCTCGAGCATCGTGCGGGCCTGGTAGGCGAGGCGTGTGGGGATGGCGTGGCCGGCGCGGTGCAGGTCACGGACCGGCACGGTGAGCAGCGCCCGAGCGGCCTTCTCGGGGTCTTCGCCGGTGAGGAAGGCGAGGCCGAGTTCGATGCGGGCATCGGCCTGCTCCGCCGCCTTTCTGAGATGGGAGATATGGTTGGGTGAGCCGCCATCGGCGACCGAGACCCGCTGCAGGAGGGCGCCATACTGGGCCACGATGCCGCGCGCGGCCGCATCGGGAAGCGTGCCGCTCTGCTTGCGAATCAGCTCGAGGGCGCCGCGCGTGACGCTGGCCTGCGTGCCGGCCGGTCCTACCTCATACCAGCGTGTCTCGAGATCGAGGGCGGTGATCTCTCCGACCGGAGTCGGGACGAGCTCTCCGCCGGCATCGAGCTTGCGCCGCTGTGCTGCGGCCCAGGCCGGCAGATCGATGCGGGCGTAAACGGCGGCGGCATCGTCCAGGCCGACGAAGCCGAGGTCTTCGAGCCGGGCGTTACGGAAGCGGTAGCCCTCCTCCTCCATCTGGGCGCTGAGCTCCCAGCGGGCGGCCTCAAGCAGGCGGCGGCCGTAGTCGAGGTCGTAGGCATAGGCGCGGTCGAGGAGCATGCGGACGATGTCGGCCGGCTCGCCGTCGTCGGGCACCATGATTGCGTAGGTGCCATCGGGCGAGGTCAGCACCGGGGCGTCGACACAGTCGAGCAGGTCGCGGTCCTCTTCCCAGAGAAAGACCTGCGCGTGCTCTCGCATCCAGACGA
>JBIIFW010000049.1:0-11542 GCA_044236985.1 Bradymonadia bacterium
TCCGGGGATGAGCATCAGGTCGATGTTGTCATCTTCGCCACCGGCTTCGAGTCGCCCGAAGAGAAGCCGCCCGTTGAGGCCATCGGACTGCAGGGCCGCTCCCTGCACGCGCTCATGACCACCTCCCCCGCAGCCTATCTCGGCGCCACGCTCCCCGGCTTCCCCAACTACTTCCTCATCCTTGGCCCAAACACCGGCCTCGGTCACTCCTCCATGATCTACATGATGGAGTCGCAGTTCCGGTATATTGTCGACGCCATGACCAAGTCGCGTCGTGACGGCTGGCGGTTTGCCGACCTCCGGCCCGAGGTCATGGAGCGTTACCAGCGCTGGCTCGGCGAGCGGCTCAAGCGCACCGTCTGGAATGCCGGCGGCTGCGCCAGCTGGTACCTCTCCAAGAAGGGCGGGAACGCCATCTCTTGGCCCGACTTCACCTTCGCCTTCCGCTTCAAGACACGCCGGTTCGATGAAGAGAACTACACGCGTCGCTAGGAGCATTGCTGCAAGCCACCGCTGGCTGCTGCGAGTCGTCGCATGCTCACTGGCGCCGCTCTTCGCGCTTGGGTGTGGCGACGACAGCGCGAGCCAAGCGCCACCCTCCGACGAGCCCGCCGTCTGCCGGAACAGCTTCCCGGCCCCAACGCCGCTCGCAAAGCCAGCGCACACGCCGACGGCCGCCACAGACGGCCTCCTCCTCTACGAACTGCAAGTCCGCTCTGCCAACGCCTGCGATCCGCTCCTCGGCACACCCGAACAGCGCCTGGCCTGTGCCGCCAAGCCTGCGCCCGAGGTCCGTTACCTCGCTACCGACTCCAGCTGCGCTGCGCTCGCCGACCTCGAGCGGATCCGCCTCGGTACCATCGACGACCTGCTCGAGCCGACCGATGATCCCACCCTTGGAATCACCCTTCGTTACATCTCGGAGCAGGTCGGAGCCAACGCAATCTGGCTCATGCCTCCCTTCCCCAACAACAGGTCCGAACAGCTCCCTGAGCCCTGCGACAACATCGGATCCCCCTACGCCGTCACCGACTACTTTCACCTCGACCCGGGCCTCTCTCGCGCCTGCATCAGCGACCCTTCAGCCTGCGATCCAAATGCCATCGTGGAGCCGCTCGTTCAGCAGGCTGATGCAGCCGGGCTCCGCCTCTTCCTCGACGTCGCCTTCAACCACTTCGGCCGAAACTACCGCTTCTACGATATCGACGCTGCGCCGCCCGATCCGGGGCTGACTGAGGAGCAGCGCTGGGATTTCGACGCCACCTTCGACACCGCGCTGCTGACACCCAGCCTGCTCACCGCCGCCTCCCTCAACGGCTCAGGCAATGGTATCGCGCAGGCGGCCTCCGAGCTCGCGCTCCGCTGTCCCGAACTGTCAACCGCAGAGCGCCCTTCCGCCGTCGCGCTCTGGCGCTGGCTTACCCCTGCAGAGCGTGCCGATTTCGACTGCAGCGCCAACACGCTCGAGCGGCTGGCTCCCTCCTTCTACGCAGGCGCCGACCCGGCCCGTCCATCCACCGGCCCCTCGGATACCTACAGCGGCCCCTGGAGAGATGTCCGCTTCCTCTTCCACCACGCCGCGCAGGGCTCCGACCGCGCAGCCTCGATCCGGCTCCGCGAGTACCTCTTCCGCATCCTCAACTTCTGGACCGCGCGGGGCATCACCGGCTTCCGGCTCGACCACGCGACCGATGCAGCCAACGGCCTCTCGCCCGAGCTCTGGCGTTACCTGATCGCAAAGACCCGCTTCTATGCGGAGCGGCGAGGGCAACCCCCGCCCATCTTCCTCGCGGAGGAGTTCTCCGACCCCGATGGAATGGCCTCGGTCGCCGACCTCCTCACCGAAGGCTACCTCTTCGACGCTACCGCCCGGGGCCGCTCCATCGACGGCAACGGCTTCGCCGCGATGCTCTCCAAGACCGCCCGCTTCGGTGGCCAAGCCCGTGTCCTCACCCACCTCGAGAACCACGACGAGCTCCGCCTCACCGACGGCACCGGACTCGACTTCGACACCGGTCGTGGCCGCTGGGCAGCGGGCCTCGCGGTCTGGTCAGCGCCGATGCTCCTCGTTGGCCAGGAGTGGGGCGAGTCGGAGCGTCTCCACTTCCGCCGCAGCAGCCTCTTGCCAGGCCGCTTCGATCCCGCCCTCATGGCCGACTGGCGCCCCCGCGTCGCCTCCTACCGCGACCTGATCGCCCAATGGCAATCGCCTGCCGGCGCGCTCCTTCGCAGCCGAGCCATGCGCGCCATCACCTCCGCCACCCCAACGCAACTGCTGCTGGTCGCAAAGTGGGACGGCGTCGGGGACGGCCTCCTCCTGCTCCACAACCTCCAACGGCAAACCGCCTCCGGCCAGTTTGCCTTGCCGCCGGATGTCGCAGGACAGCTCGGGCTTGATAGCTGCGCGAACTACCGCCTCATCACCCTCACGCGCGACCGTGAGCTCCTCTCCTGCCGACCTGCGAGAGATCTCGCACGCGCCTTCACCCTCCTCATGCCTGCCGGACAAGAGCGCTGGCTCGCCCAGTTTGAGCCATGCGATCCCTAGCCATCGCCTTGTCGCCTCTCCAAACGACGGCTACGCTCCCACGGTCAGGCCCGCGCAACTGCCCCTCCCGATGGTGTTCCCGATGATCCCCGGCCCTCTGCCCCTGCGTAGAGCTGCGGTCCTAGCCCTGCATGCAGCGGCCTTCGCTGCCTCGCTGCTTGGCAGCTTCCTGCTCCGCTTTGACGGCTCCCTCGATCCGTTCATGACGCACCAGCTCGCTGTCGCGATGCCGGTCTTCATCCTCACCAAGCTGGCGGTCTTCTTTGCGTTGCGACAGCACACAGGTTGGTGGAGGTATGCCTCCTTTTCCGACCTCCAGTCACTCTTCAAAGCCACCCTCATCGCCGCCGCTGCGACCGCCGTTGCCTGCTTCGCGCTCGACATTCGAACCCTCCCGCGCTCCATCTTTCCGCTCGATGCCATCATGACCATCGCGCTGCTCGGCGGCGCCCGGTTTGGCCTCCGCTACCTGCGCGAGTCATTCCTTCAGCAGGGGCCTCCCGAGGCAGGCGTTCTCCGGACCCTCGTAGTTGGAACCGGCACGGTTGCCGAGGGGCTCCTGCGTGATGTGAGACGCGGCGCTGTACGCACCATCGACATCGTCGGCGTCATCGACCTCGACCCCCGCCACAAGGGCTCTCTCATCAACGGGTATGCCGTCGCAGGCGGACTCGCCGACCTCGCCCGCGTCGCGCAGGAGACCGGTGCAAAGCAGGTCATCATCGCGCTCGACGGCGGGAGCAAGGATGCCGTTCGCCGCGTCATTGATACCTGCAACACCATCGATCTTGCCCACCGCGTCCTGCCCGCCACAGACGACCTCGTCCACGGTTCGGTCACCATCTCCCACCTCCGCGAAGTCAGCCTCCAAGACATCCTCGGCCGCTCGCCCGTCCGCCTCGACTCCGAGCAGCTCGAGCGCCTCTTCACCAGCAACACCGTGCTCGTCACGGGTGCCGGCGGCTCCATCGGCTCAGAACTCTGCCGACAGGTCGCACGCTTCGGACCGTCGCAGATCATCATGCTCGAGCAGGCCGAAAACCCGCTCTTCCACCTCGAGCGCGAGCTCCGCGCAAGCCACCCCGACATCGACCTCGAAGCCGTCGTCGCCGACATCGGAGACTACCAGCGACTCGAGCAGGTCTGCCTCCACTTCCGACCCCGCGTGGTCCTCCATGCCGCCGCACACAAGCATGTGCCGCTCATGGAGAAGAACCCGTGGGAGGCCATCAAAAATAACATCCTCGGAACCCACAACCTCATCCGCAGCGCGCAGGCTGCAGGCGTCGATGTCGTTGTCCTCATCTCCACAGACAAGGCCGTCAACCCGACCAGCGTCATGGGCGCCACCAAGCGTGTCTCCGAGATGCTCATGCAGTCGCTCTCGGCTACGTCACAGACCCGCCTCACCGCCGTCCGCTTCGGCAATGTCCTTGGCTCCAACGGCTCCGTCATCCCCATCTTCAAGGAGCAGATCGCAGCCGGCGGGCCGGTCACCGTCACCCACCCGGAGATGAAGCGCTACTTCATGACCATCCCCGAGGCGTCGCAGCTCGTCCTGCAGGCCGCGACCTTCGCGGAGGGCGGAGATGTCTTCGTCCTCGACATGGGTGAGCCGGTTCTCATCGTCGATGTCGCACGCGACCTCATCCGCCTCTCCGGCCTTGAGCCTGACCGCGACATCAAGATCGAATTCTCTGGCATTCGTCCCGGCGAGAAGCTCTTCGAGGAGCTCTCCACCGCCGGCGAGGGAACCGCGCCAACGCCCCACGCCCGCATCTTCCGCTTCTCGCAGAAGCCCCCCGACGACAAGGTCGTCCTCGAGGCCATCCGCCTGCTCGAGAATTGCGCCGCGACCGACCAGCCACCCTCCCACATCCGCGCCACGCTCTTCGCCATCCTCGATGCGATTGAGCGCAACGCCTCCATCGCCGAACTCGCCGCAGCCGCGAGAGACCGGACGCTCACCCCCTCCAAGCCCAGGACCGCCGTAACATGATGCGCTCCGCTCCGCTCCTCGCCGCGCTCCTCCTCGTTGCCTGCACCGCTGCAGATGGCGTCGATACACCCGAACGCGGGATCGACCGCGCCGACATAGGCGGCAGGGCAGATGGCGGCGCGGAGTCTGATGCCGGTGGCACCGCAGACACGAGCGCCGACACCAGCGCCGACACCAGCGCGGATACCAGCGCGGACACCGCGTCCGACACCGCGTCCGACACCAGCGCGGATACCAGCGCGGATACCAGCGCGGACACCAGCGCCGACACCGCGCCAGACACCGCGGCCGACACCGCGCCAGACACCGCGCCAGACACCGCGCCAGACACCGCGGCCGACACCGCGCCAGACACCGCGCCAGACACCACCATCGACCCGGCCTGCGACCGCGACAACGATGGTTTCGCGGCCCTCTCCTGCGGCGGCGACGACTGCAACGACAACCTCGCCCCTGTCCGTCCCGATGGCTCCGAAGGCTGCGACTTCACAGACAACAACTGCGATGGCGCCAACAACGAAGGGCTCGACTGCACCTTCTACGCCCACACCTCCAGCGCCCTCTACCGCATCGACCCCTTCGCCGGAACGAGCACACTCGTCACCAGCACCCCCACGCTCTGGGACTTCGACACCGATACCGACGGCACCCTCTGGGGCATCGGGCCGGACGGCCTCTACCGCTTCGAGAGCGGCGGCTGGAGCACCATAAGCGGCCTCTCGGGGATCTCCGGCAGCCGGCCCAACGGCTTCGCCATCGACTCTGCGGGTCGCGCCTACGCCACCGGCGGAAGCCAAGCCTACCAGGTCAACCTCGACGCCGGCACAGTCGCCCTCATCGGCAACCTCGGCGGCTTCACCTCGAGCGGCGACTGCGTCGTCGACAAGAGCGACACCATCTACATGAGCGCCTCCGGCTTCGGCGAAGATGATCTCGTCCGCATCGACGGCAGCACCGGCGCGGCCACCCTCATCGGCTCCATCGGATTCCCCAGCGTCTACGGCCTCACCGCCGCTTGGGGCTTCCTCTTCGGTCTCGACGCCTCCGGGAACATCATCGAGATCAACCCCACCACAGGCCGAGGAAACATTGTCCAGAACTTCTCCAACAGGGTCTGGTATGGCGCCGCAAGCTCGGCTGGTCGGTAGCCTCCTCCTCCTCTCCGCCTGTGCCTCCTCGGGCAGCGGCGCCAACGCTCCAACCGATGTTGCCGGAAGCGGCGACCTCGGCACCGATGCCACCGGCAGCGGTAGCGGCGAACCCGAAGTCTGCGAGCCGCGAACGGCCTGGCAGCCCGGCCTCCCAGCCTTCCGCGAGCGCACCGACCTCCTCCCCGCAAGCGTCGAAGGCGTCCGCCTCTCCGCCGTCGATATCGACAGTGACGGCGATGCCGACCTCATCATCCGCCGCGGCGGAACCCTCATCGACGACCACACCGACGGTGGTCAGCGCACCTTCTGGCTCCTCCGCAACGATGGCTCCGCCCACTTCGAAGATGTGACCCTCGACTCCGGCATCGTCGACCGTCGGCGCGGAACCGACCGCAACATCGGCCGCCCCGCAGAGGTCCTCGCCTTCGGAGACATGGACAACGACGGCGACCTCGACCTCTTCTCCGGCATCGACCAGAGCGCCGCCGCCGCCCGCGGCGAGACCTCCGAAGTCCTCCGCAACAGCGGCGGCGCCTTCGGGCTCACCGCCAGCGCCAACCCGATCCGACAGGCCGACCAGCCGGCTGCCATCGGCGGCGCCTCCTGGGTCGACTTCGACCTCGACGGCCTCCTCGATCTCTGGATCGTCCAAGCCTCCGGAGCCAATGGCCCGCAGCAGGACCAGCTCTTCCGAGGCCTTGGCGACGGCAACTTCGAGCTGGTCACCGCTCCACAGGGACTCACCACCCTCAGCAGCGTCACCCCCGACCAAGCCAACACCGCGCAGGCCCATGGCCACGGCTGGTCCGCCGCTGCCTGCGACCTCAACAACGACGGCCTCCCCGAGCTCCTCGCTGCCAACTACGGAAGGGCGCCAGACCAGCTCTGGTCACGCGACAGCGACGCATCTCCCTTCACCAATCGCTCCGTCGCCTCGGGCTACGCCTTCGACGGCAACCTCGACTGGACCGACAACCAGTCGGCCCGCTGCTACTGCCAGCTCAACCCCACCGCAGAAGACTGCGCCGGCGTCCCGGCCCCCGACCTCATCGCCTGCACCCAGCCCTCCGACGTCTTCCGTTGGTCCCACGCCACAGACCGCCAACCGTGGCGCCTCGGCGGAAACGGCGGTACCACCGTCTGCGCCGATGTGGACAACGACGGCGCCTTCGACCTCCTCACCACCGAGATCGTCCACTGGGATGTCGGCAAGAACTCCGACGGCTCCGAACTCCTCTTCGGTACCCCTGGTGCACTCGCGCTCACCCGGCCCGGCAACGCGGCCACCGGCCTTACCCGGGTCGACCCCATCCCCGACTGGAACCACGGCGACATGACCGCCGCCATCTTCGACTTCGACAACGACGGCCTCCCCGACCTCTACCTCGGCGCCTCCGACTACCCCGGCAACCGCGGCCTGCTCTATCGCCAGACCTCGCCCCGCCGCTTCGAGCCTGTCGCGACCGACGACGCCTTCGAGCACAACCGCAGCCACGGCATCGCCGTCGCCGACTTCGACCGCGACGGAGACCTCGACCTCGTCGTCGGCCACTCCCGCTCCCGCTGCGACGCCAACGCCCCAAACAACTGCTACCCCACCTCCCGCGTCCGCTACTTCGAGAACCTCTCCGCCGACCGCGGACACTGGCTCCAGCTCCGACTCGAAGGCGGCCCCGGCACCAACCGCTCCGCCATCGGCGCCCGCGTGGAGGTCACCACCAACGCCGGCACCCAGAGCCAGCAGGTGGGCGGCGGCCACGGCCACTACGGCATCCAGCACGACCTCGTCCTCCACTTCGGACTCGGGTCGGCCTGCAGCGCCACAGTCACCGTCCATTGGCCCAACGGCACCCGCTCGACCGACACCGTCACGCTCACCGCCGACCGCCGCTACCACCTTCTCGAAGGGGCCACGCCCAGCGCAGAGTAGGGCAGGGCGCAGCGCGTCACCCGCAGCCACCGCCGAAGGGTTGCGTTGAGACCCCTCAATGCTAAAGCCCCATTCAGTTTTGACCGCTCCGCTGCCGCCCGCGCAGCAGAGTCTCCGCGCAGCGTGAGAAATCCATGAAGCAGACCAGCCAGCTCGGCGCCCACGCCCACAACTTCCCCCGCGGTCGCGCCGCAGAGCTCCCCAAAGAGACCCTGCTCAAAATGTACCGCGACATGGTCGAGCAGCGCCGTTTCGAAGAGGCCACAGGACGCGCCTACGGGCTCGGCAAAATCATGGGCTTCTGCCACCTCTACATCGGTCAGGAGGCCATCTCCGTCGGCGCCGCCGCCGCGCTCCGCCCCTCCGATGTCATGATGAGCGCCTACCGCATCCACGCCCAAGCCATGGCCCGTGGCGTGCCGGCACAGGCCATCATGGACGAGCTCTTCGGCAAGGCCACCGGCTGCGTCCAAGGGCTCGGCGGCTCCATGCACATCTTCGACATCGCGAAGGGCTTCTGGGGCGGCTGGGGCCTCGTTGGCCAGCAGGTCCCCACCGCGGCTGGCGTCGCCTTTGCGCAGAAGTATCAGTCCACGGGCGATGTCACGATGGTCTTCTTCGGCGACGGCGCCGTCCACCAGGGCGCCATCCACGAGACCTTCAACCTCGCCTCCGTCTGGGGCCTCCCCATCGTCTTCGTGGTCGAGAACAACCAGTACGGCATGGGCACCGCCCTCTCGCGCGTCTCTTCGCTCGAGCCCCTCCACGAGATGGCCGACGCCTACAAAATCCGCCACTACGAGTTCAACGGCATGGACCTCCTCGAGTCCTACGACGCCTTCGCAGACGCCGTCGACTACGCCCGCGAACACTCCCGCCCCGTCTACCTCGAGGCCCACTGCTCCCGCTTCCGTGGCCACTCCATGAGCGACCCCGGAAAGTACCGCACCAAGGAGCAGCTCGAAGAGGAGAAGGCCCACGACCCCATCCCCGGGTTCGCCGCCTTCCTCGTCGACTGTGGCGTCACCACCCACGAGGCCCTCGAGGCCCTCGACGAGACCGTGAAGACGGAGATGAAGCTCGTCCTCGAGCGCGCAGAGGCCGCCCCCTGGCCCGACCCGGAGCTCATCTCCAAGTATGTCCTCGTCAACTCCTGATCCGCTCTCCTAGCCCTCTCCCGTCGAGCACCAACATGGCGCAGCTCCTCTTCCGTGACGCACTCAACCAGGCCATGTCCGAAGAGATGGAACGCGACTCCCGCGTCTATCTCGTCGGCGAAGAGGTCGCCCAGTATGACGGCGCCTACAAGGTCTCTCAGGGCATGCTCGCCCGCTTCGGCGAGAAGCGGGTCATCGACACCCCCATCGCAGAGCTCGGCTTCGTGGCCGTTGCCGTCGGTTCGGCGCTTGGTGGGCTCCGGCCCATCATCGAGGTCATGACCTACAACTTCGCCATCCTCTCGCTCGACGCCATCATCAACACGGCCGCCAAGGCCCACCAGATGACCGCAGGACAGCTCTCCTGCCCCATCGTCCTGCGCGGTGCAACCGGCGCCGGCGGCGCACTCGCCGCCCAGCACAGCCAGAGCCTCGAGTCCCAGTATACCCACATCCCGGGTCTCATCTGCCTCTCGCCCTCCACGCCCGCAGACGCCAAGGGGCTCCTCAAGTCGGCCATCCGCAACCCCAACCCCGTCATCTTCTTTGAGCACGAGGCCCTCTACGCCGCAAAGGGCGAAGTCCCCGACGGCGAGCACCTCGTCCCCATCGGAAAGGGCGACATCAAGCGTGAAGGCAGCGACGTCACCATCATCGCCTGGTCGCGCCAGATGAAGCAGCTCATCGAGCAGGCCGACGCCTGGTCCGAAGAGCTCGGTCTCGACATAGAACTCGTCGACCCGCGCACCCTCCGCCCGCTCGACATGGAGCTCATCCTCGCCTCGGTGAAGAAGACCGGCCGCGTCGTCATCGTGGAGGAGGGCTTCCAGTTCAACCACGTCGGCGCCGAGATCGCCTATCGCATCCAGCGCGACGGCTTCGACCTCCTCGATGCACCCGTCGAGCGCGTCACCAACATCGACGTCCCCATGCCCTACTCGCCCGCGCTCGAGAAGCTTGTCCTGCCCAATGCGGACCGCATCAAGGCCGCCATCCGCGCTGTCTGCTACAAGTAGCAACCGCTTCCAACCTAGGTCCCGACCATGGCCGACTTCGTACAACTCATCCAGCTCAGCCCCACCATGGAAGAGGGCCTCATTGTCTCCTGGACCAAGAAGCCCGGCGACAAGATCTCCACCGGCGACATCCTCGCCGAGGTCGAGACCGACAAGGCCACCATGGAGATGGAGTCCTACTTCGACGGCATCCTCCTCGAGATCTTCGTACCCGCCGGCTCCACCGCCAAGGTGGGCACGGCCCTCGCTGTGATCGGCAAAGCCGGTGAGAGCTACACCATCCCCGGGGCCGCGGCCGCCAAGGCAGCCCCCGCTCCCGCGGCCGCTCCGACGCCAACCGCACCGGCTGCCGCGGCCGCCCCGTCAGCCCCGGCGCCTGCTGCAACCGGCCGACTCCTCAGCTCGCCCCTCGCCCGCAAGGTCGCGCAAGAGGCCGGCGTTGCCATCGAGACCCTGCAAGGCTCCGGCCCCGCTGGCCGCATCATCCGCCGCGACGTTGAGGCCGCGGCCTCCGCGCCCGTCGCTGCACCCCCCGCTGCGCCCCGTGCTGCAACGCCGGCACCTGCTCCCCGCTCCACCCAGCCCGGCGCCCTCCGCACCGCCCCCGAGGGCCGCGTTGAGCCCCTCTCGCAGATGCGCAAGGCCATCTCCCGCAACCTCACAGCCGCCTGGACCGCACCCGCCTTCACGCTCACCCGTGAGATTGCGATGGAGGCAACCCTCGCGGCCCGCCAGCAGGTCAACGAAGCGCTCGCCGCGCAGAAGTCCGACACCAAGGTCTCCGTCAACGACTTCGTTGTTGCTGCCGCAGCGCGAGCCCTCCGCGACCTCCCCGAGATGAACGCAGCCTACGTCGAAGAGACGCTCCACCTCTACGACTCCGTCGACATCGGCATCGCCGTCGCCATCGAAGGCGGGCTTATCACCCCCGTCATCCGCGACGCCGACCGAAAGGGCCTCCGCGCCCTCGCCGAGGAGGCCAAGGCCCTCGCCGAACGCGGCCGGAATAAAAAGCTGGCCCCGCACGAATTCACGGGCGCCACCTTCTCCATCTCCAACCTCGGCATGTTCGGCATCGACCACTTCACAGCCGTCCTCGCACCGCCTGCTGCCGGCATCCTCGCCGTCGGTCGCACCCGCGCCATCCCGGTCGTCGACGCGAAGCAGAATCTGGTCGTTGGCCAGCGGATGAATGTCACCATCACCTGCGACCACCGCGCCGTCGATGGCGCCGTCGGTGCCCGCTTCCTCCAGCGCTTCGCTGCCTACCTCGAGTCTCCCGCACTCCTCCTGCTGTAAGAGTTACGACATGAGCAAGACCAACTGTTCCACCTGCGCCTCTCGCCGCTCCTTCCTCGCCTCCAGCGGCGTTGCGCTTGCCGGCATCGCCGCCGCACCCGCCTTCGCCACGCTTGGCGGCTGCGGTGAAGAGAGCTCCACCATCCCCACCCTCCCGGCGCCGATCACGGTCTCGCTGAGAAGCTTGAACATCTCGGCCGCCGGCTCAGATTCCAGCTTCGCCGATAGCAGCTACCCCTACAAGATCATCGTCCGCCACAATGGTGACAGCAAGTATCAGGCCTGGAGCAGCTACTGCAACCATGATGGTTGCGAGGTTGACTACGTCGGAACCGGCTTCGACTGCCCCTGCCACGGCGCCACCTGGAATGCCCAGGGCGTGCTCAAGACCGGCCCTGCCACCGAAGGTCTCCTGCAGTTCGTTGTCTCCGTCAGCGGCGAC
>JBIIFW010000279.1:0-4034 GCA_044236985.1 Bradymonadia bacterium
AACGCGCCGTGGCGATGACCACACCGCTGGCCGATCTCCTCGCCATCTACGCGGTCACACCCGACGGCTTCGATCCCGACCTCCACCAAGCTCGGCTCGAAGCCGCCTTCGAGGCAGGCCTCCGCTGCATCCAGCTCCGCGACAAGGCCGCCTCGCATGAGCAGCTGCGACGCCTCGCCGAGCGCTGGCGCGCCATCACCGCCGCCCACGGCGCGCTCCTCCTCATCAACGACCAGGCCGACCTCGCCGCCGCCGTCGGTGCCGACGGCGTCCACCTCGGTCTAAGCGACGAGCCCCTCCCCGCCGTCCGCGCCCGCCACCCCCACCTCCTCCTTGGAGGCAGCGCCTCCTCACCCGACCGCGCCCTCCTCCTCGCAGGGCAGGGCGCAGACTACCTCGGCATCGGCGCCATCTTCGACGCCTCCGCCACCAAGCCCGACGCCCGCCACCACCGCGGGCCCGACCTCCTACGCCAGCTCCGACTCCTCCCAGAGCTCGACCACCTCCCGCTCGTCGCGATCGGCGGCATCACCCTCGACAATGCCAGCGCCTGCTTCCATGCCGGCGCCGACGGCGTTGCCGCCGTCCGAGCCCTCCTCGGCGCACCAGACCCCGCCGCCGCCGTCACAACGCTCCTCCGCCTCCGCTACGAAAGCGGCGGCACCTCGAGCAGCGCCCGGTAGGCCCGCGTCCGCGCCCGCCGCGCTGCCGCGGCGTCCGCTCCTCGGCGCTCCCGCCGAAGCATCCGCTGCGCCTCCTCCGCGAGCGCCTCCTGCTCCTCGTCCGGTAGCAGCGCGACCACCGCCTCCTCCAGCCGCGACTCGAGCCCCAGCAACACCTCAAACGAGACCAGCGCCTCCGCCGGCATCAACCGGAGCTCCGCGCAGAGCCGCTCCGCCGCCGCCGCAACCTCAGCCCGCGGATGCCGGCAGAGCAGCCGCAACTGCCGCAGCGGCCCCGGCTCATCGGCACAGAAGGGCGCTGGCAAACCAGCCTCCGGCGCCTGCCCGGTCGAACCATCAGCGCCCCCCTCCGCGGAGGCCTCAGCCGGCCTCTCCCGCCGCGCCTCCACCACCTTGAGCACATACCGCCGGCACTCCGAAATCGACGCGGGCGCCTCGCGCAGCTTGGCGAAGGCCACGTCGATTCCCTCCACCACCCAGCCCTAAGGGATGCCCTCCGCCTCCCACGACAAGAGCAGGTGCACATCCTGCGAAGAGAGGTCGGTGCCCCGCGCACGGCGCGTTACGAAGTGGTCAAACAGACCCCGCGCATAGGTCGACGGCAGCGATGACGCTGCACCGCCGGCCCCCGACTCCGCCTCCGAATCCTCCGACATCCCTAGATGTCGAGATTCTCAACCGACAGCGCGTTGCTCTCGATGAACTCGCGACGCACCTCGACATCGTCGCCCATCAGCACGCTGAAGGTCTGCTCCACCTGCACAAAGTCGCCCATCGTCACCTTGCGGAGCGTCCGGCGCGAGGCATCCAGCGTGGTCTCCCAGAGCTGCTCGGGGTTCATTTCGCCCAGACCCTTGTACCGCTGCAGCTGCATCCCGACCATGCCGCGCTCCTCGATGAGCGCAACCAGCTCGCCAATCGTCCGAAGCTTCAGCCGGTTGTCGCCCGACAGGGCAACCTCCATTCCGTCGTTCCCCGACAGCTCCAGCCAGGCACGGTAGATCCGCACAAGCTCGCGCCAGTCACGGAGCGCAAGCATCTCGTCGTTGATCGGCGTCCGACGCACAGCGCCGCTCACCCGCGTCTCCCACACGGCCGCAAACCGCTCGCCACGCTCAAGCACCAGCGGCTGCACGAACTTGCTCGCAGGATAGGCCACCGCCAGCTTCTCAAACACCTTCGTCAGCGCCGCCCGAAGCGTCTCGCCCGAAGCGAACGAGTCGCTTGTCAGTTCGCCCTCACGCGCAAGCGCGTCGACCACACGCTCGTCCCAACCACGCATCTCAAAGCGCCGAAGCGCCTTCCTGTGCGTGTAGGCATCGCGCACCACCGCAGCGAACTCCTCCGCGCTGTTCTCCTTCGTGCCGTCGTGCGAGATCAGCTTGCTGCTCCCCGTCACGTTCGTGACCTTCATCGCATCCAGCGCCGCATCGTCCTGCACATAGACCTGCTTCCGCGTCAGGCGGTAGAGCGGCGGCTGCGCGATGTAGAGGAAGCCGGCATCGATCAGCGGCTGCATCTGGCGGAAGAAGAAGGTCAGCAGCAGCGTCCGAATGTGCGAGCCGTCCACGTCGGCGTCGGTCATGATGATGACCCGGTGATACCGAAGCCGCTTGAGGTCAAAGGCCGCCTCCTCCGAGCCGTTTCCGATGCCCGTTCCCAGCGCGCTGATCAACGTGGTGATCTGCTCGCTGTCCAGCTGCTTCCGGAGGTTCGCCTTCTCCACGTTCAGGATCTTGCCCCGAAGCGGCAGAATCGCCTGGTTCTGACGGTTCCGACCCTGCTTCGCAGAGCCGCCGGCCGAGTCACCCTCGACGATGAAAATCTCGCTCTTGGCGGGGTCCCGCTCCTGGCAGTCTGCAAGCTTGCCCGGCAGCGCTGAGCTCTCCAGCACGCCGCGCCGCTTCACCAGCTCACGCGCCTTGCGGGCCGCCTCACGGGCCCGAGCCGCCTGAAGCATGTTGCCCACGATGATCTCCGTCACAGCAGGGTTCTCCTCGAAGAACTCCTTCAGACGGGCATTCGTAACGCTCTCCACGTAGCCCTTGACCTCGCTTGAGACCAACTTGTCTTTCGTCTGAGACGAGAACTTCGGATCCGGCATCTTCACCGACACGATCGCCGTCAGCCCCTCGCGCGCATCCTCACCCGCAAGCTCAATCTTCTCCTTCTTCGCCTGCTTCGACTCGTTCGCAAAGTGGCCGAGCGTCTTCGTCAGCGCGCCACGGTAGCCCGTCAGGTGGGCGCCACCGTCGCGGTTCCGGATGTTGTTCGTGAAGCAGAGAACATCCTCGCGCGACGAGTCCGTCCACTGCATCGCAACTTCCACCGTCACGCCCACGTCAGGCAGCGTCGTCGTGAAGCTGATCGGCGTCGGGTGCAGCATCGACTTGCCCTTGTGCAACGCCGTCACATAGGCTGCCAAGCCGCCCTCCGCGCGGAAGTCATTCTCCCGCCCGTCGCGCTCGTCCCGAAGCCGGATCCGAACGCCGTTGTTCAAGAAGCTCAGCTCCCGGAGACGCTGCGACAGCGTGTCGAACGACAGCTCCGTGATCTTGAAAATCGTCGCATCAGGCCAGAACGAAACCTTCGTCCCCTTGCCCGACACATTCTCCGCCGTCACCCGTGTGGGAGCAACCGTGATGCCCTCGCGGAACTCTACCTCGTACAGCTTCCCGTCGCGCCGAACCTCAACCTTCATCTTCTCAGAAAGGAAGTTCACGCACGAAACGCCCACGCCGTGAAGACCGCCCGAGACCTTGTAGCTGTTCGAGTCGAACTTTCCGCCTGCATGCAGCTTGGTCATGATGACCTCGACCGCGCTCCGGTTCTCTGTCTTGTGGATATCGACCGGAATGCCGCGGCCGTTGTCCTCCACCGAGCAGCCACCGTCAGCCAGCAGCACCACGTCCACGTAGTCGCAATGACCGGCCAACGCCTCGTCGATCGCGTTGTCTACGGTCTCATAAACCAGCTGGTGGAGCCCCGAGCCGTCGTCCGGATCGCCGATGTACATACCGGGACGCTTCCGCACCGCTTCGCGGCCCTCGAGCACCTGAATGTTGTCTGCATTGTAGGTAGGCTGTTCCATCTCGTTCACTCTCCTCTGGACCCCCTCGCACGCGGGCGCGCGAGCAAGGCACAAGGCTAGCCGACCTCCTCCGCGATGTCATCCGAAACCGCCACCGCGCGCCCCCCTTTTCGACCGCCAAACCGGCCCGAAAACCTGCTCAAAAATCGGCCAACGCCGGCTCACTTCCCGATGCAGAATCCCGCAAAAATCCGGTTCAGAATCTCCTCGCTCGTCACAGCCCCAGTCATCCGGCCGAGCCCGTCCAGCGCCTCACGCAG
>JBIIFW010000249.1:0-4373 GCA_044236985.1 Bradymonadia bacterium
CTGGAGAGACTGGCACATCGTTCGTGTTGGCGACCGCGCCGCAGGGCGAGCTCTCGCTGACGCTCGCAACGCTGAACGCTGCTCGTGCTGCGTCAGAGCAGGCGACCATGCAGGGTGTGGCAGAGATGGCGGAGCTCGACGTGGCGATTCTGCACGAGCTGCTGCTGGAGCGTCGGGCCGGCATCTCGCGTGAGGCGCAGGCGGCCAAGACCAACATCTTCTACTACAAAGAGGCGGGTGAGGCGCTGGCAGATCTTGCTGCCGGTCGGACCCAGGCTGCCATCTTCATGAACGGTACGCCCGTGGCGAAGGTGCGGGCGATCTGCGAGGCGGGCGACTTCATGCCGCAGAAGTCGACCTTCTTCTTCCCCAAGGTGTTGAGCGGCGTCGTGCTCTACGACCTGACCGGCGCACGCTGAAGATGACCGCGCCGGAGGATCAGGAGCGGACCGATGACGCCATGTACCGTGGCGGGGTGCGCATCTTGCAACACCGGCGCGGCTACCGGTTTTCGTTCGACGCGGTGCTGCTGGCGCACGAGGTAGCGCGGCTGCGTCCGCAGCGCGGCGTGGAGTTTGGCGCGGGGTCGGGCGTGGTCTCGCTCTGCCTCGCGACGATGCTGCCAGACTACCGGGGCAAGGCGTTTGAGATACAGGCGTCGCTGGCGCAGCTGGCGCGGGAGAATGCGGTTCGCAACAGCCTCGCGGAGCGGATCGAGGTGGTCGAGGGCGATGTCCGGCGCCTTCCACAGGAGGTCGATGCGCCGGAGGTTGTCTTCATGAATCCGCCCTACTTTGGGGCCGGAGAGGGGACGCCGAGCCCGAACCGGGAGCGGGCGCTGGCGCGTCATCAGGCGAACGGCTCGCTGGTGGATCTCCTTCAGGCGGCGAAGCGGTTGGTCTCGGGTGGTGCTGTGGTCTTCGTCTATCCTGGCGCGCGGGAGGAGATGGCGATTGCTGCGATCAAGCGGGCGGGGCTTCGTGATGCGTTGGTGCGACGGGTTGTTGCGAGCGAAGGCAGTGTGCCGGCCTTCGTGGTGCTGACGGCGCGCGCGCAGGGCGCGGAGGAGATGCGGCTGCTGGAGCCGATTGTGTTGCAGGATGCGAGCGGCGGCGCGACCGGGGCCCATCTTGCGATTGTGGACGGGTTGCTCCCAGCTGCCGGAGTCGACTAGTCGGAGCGACATGAAGCCCTCTCTCCGTCTTGTCTGCCTGACCGCGCTCTTGGCGCTGGCCTGTGGTTGCGCGCCCAACGCCGTGCGGCGGTTGTCGGGTGGGGAGCGGCTGCCGTCGGATGCAGCGCGGCTGCGGCTGGCTGGTGCGACATCACAAGCGGGGCGTGCAGCGAATGC
This sequence comes from Bradymonadia bacterium, assembly GCA_044236985.1. Lineage (GTDB taxonomy): Bacteria > Myxococcota_A > Bradymonadia > REDH01 > REDH01 > CAIWGR01. The sequence goes on from JBIIFW010000249.1 coordinate 1,352, forward strand.
TACGACGCCGTTTTGGGTGGTCGCGCGGCTGAACCGGGCAACCTGTGATTGCCCCATGTGGGAGGTTCAGGTGTGGGGGCAGTGGCGGCGCGCGGCGCTTGTTTGGCCGGCCGCCGGGCTCGATGCTGCGGCCGAGGCGGAGCGCGCGCCGGATGGCACTCGGCTCTGGGTGGAGGTCGAGGAGGCGGACAGCGTGAGGGCATCGGATGGAGGCCGGCTGTTTCAGCAGTTTGCTGTTCTGCGCTCAAGCGCGGAGCGACCTACGCGCTAGGTGGGGATCATCGCGTAGCCGGTCTGAAGCATGGTCGGAGCGGGCTGCCGGTAGATCACGCCGGCGCGGGCGAGCTCCTCGAGCGCGGAGCGGAGTCGGACGAGTCGGAGCGCGGATTCGGCGATCGCCTCCGGCCAGTAGCCGAGGTCGCGCTCGAAGAGCTGCTGCAGGGTGGCGGGGCGGGCGAGCGCGAGCGGCAGGTTGGAGATGAGGTTGTTGGCAGAGAGGGCCATGGCGCGGAAGGCGACCTGGCCGCTGGCCTCGATGCGGCCGCGCGCAGGGTAGAGCAGCTGAGGGAGTGTTCCCTGGGTGATCGCGCCGAGCGATTCGGCGAAGGCCTGCCAGTCGCCGACAGGGAGGTCGTCATCGAGGAGCCCGAACTCGCCGGCGAAGAGGGCCTCGCCATCGAGAGAGGCGAAGACCATGCCGGTGTCGGAGAAGGCGGGGCGACGAGAGGCTACGAGGGTGCCGTCACCGGCGAGGAGCAGTGCTCCGTCTGTGAGCGGGCGCAGGTTGGCGAGGGTGACGGGCGTGACAGGGTGCAGGGCCTGCCAGCGCTCCCAGATGGCCCGCGCAGCAGGCGTTGCCTGGGTGGCCTCCACGACCTCTTCGCCCAGGCTCCGCGCGCATTCGCGATGGGCTCGGAGGAGGCGGTCATCGCTGGCGGTGGGCGCCGCGAAGATGGTTGCTGACGGGAATCGGGAGGCACTGCCGGCCATCTCGGCGGCGTGCGAGGTGAGCAGGAGCTGAGCGATGTCTGACGGCGCAATGCCGCGCTCTGCGAGGGCGTTCAGCAGCGCGGCGGCGAGGTGATCGGGCCCGGGGTCGATGAGGGTCGGGAGCGCACCCGGGAGGAGGTAGGCGATGTGCTCCCAGTCGTACGAGGCGGCGCCGTCGTCGGGGGCCGCGAGTCGGAGCGGCGTGACGGTCTGCCCCGCTGCGCTAGGCAGCACCGAGGTCCCGGTAGGTGAAGGTGAGTTGGTGTTCGCAGATCTCGAAGCGGTCGCCCTCATCGATGCGGCGGGTGTCTACGCGGCTGCCCTCGAAGCGGACGCCGTTGGTGGAGCCAAGGTCCTGGATGAAGAAGTAGCCCTGATGGAGCACGACCTGGGCGTGACGCCGGGAGACGTTGGTATCGACGATGAGGAGATCGGTCTCGTTGGCACCCCGCCCGATGACAAACTGGGACTTGTTCACGGAGTAGCGTTTGCCGTCGAGGATGACCCAGAGCTTGGGCATCGAGGGCTCTGCCGGTGGCTCAGGGATGGCGGCGGCGGCGATAGGAACCGTTGTCTGGACGGCGGGGGCTGCAGGCGGCACGAGACCGACGGGCGGCGCCGTCGCAACGAGGTCGGGGCTGGTCAGCGCAGAGGCGAGCGCCTGCCCGATGAGCTGATCGATGGTGACGCCCTGCTCCTTGGCGAGGCGCTCGTAGGCGGCCCAGAGCTGCTCGTCGCAGAAGAAGCTACGGAGTTGCTTTCGTCGAGGTTCGGTCATGGTGACACCGTGGGGAGAGGGTGGCTGGTTAGCACACCCGCGTCAGCTGGGGGAAGGATCGGCGAAGTCGGGCTCCTCTGGCGCGACGGGGCCTGCAGCGCCAGATTCGCGCCAGGCAGTCACACGGTCGTAGACGACGGGGATGATGACCAGCGTGAGGAGGGTGGAGCCTGCGAGGCCGGCGCCAAGCACCCAGCCGAGGGGCTGGCGAATCTCTGCGCCGGCTCCCTGCGCGACCATCATGGGGATGACACCGACGATGGTGGTGAGGGCGGTCATGACGACGGGGCGGAGGCGGATTTGGCAGGCCTCCTGAACGGCCTGCGTGCGTTCCATGCCTCGGCTTCTCAGCAGCGAGACCGCGTCGAGGAGGACGATGGCATTTTTGACGACGATGCCGGCAAGGATGATGGCGCCGAGTCCGACGACAGCGGAGACAGGCTCGTCGAGGAGGCGGAGGGTGTAGGCGACGCTCACGCCAGCGAGCGGGATGGTGAGCATGATGATGAGGGGCCCGACGAAGCTCTCGAAGGTGGCGGCCATGACGGCATAGACGAGGAAGATCGCAAGGAGCATGGCGAAGATGATGCTTCGGGTAGCACCATCGAGTTCGGCCGATTGTCCGCGAAGACGGGCGGTGACGCCGGGCTCGAGGGGGGTGGTCCGGAGGATGGAGGCGAGGCGCTCGCGGAGCTCTCCGAGCGAGCGCCAGTCGCCGTCCACGGGGAGCCGGATGACCCGTTCGCCGTCGCTGTGTTGGACCTCGACGGGCCCCTTTCCAAGCTCGACCTCTGCGACGGCGCCAAGCGGGATGGAGCGTGGGCTGGCGGCATTGGCATCGGGCGCGGCCGAGGGTGTGGGGCCGCTGGCGCCCAGGCCGGTGAGGCCGCGCAAGAGGGCCTGAATGCCTCCCTGCGGCAGCGAGAGACCACCGCCGGTGTTCTCCACCCGAAGCGGCAGCGCGCGGAGATCTTCGATGCGGGAGAGTTGGTCGGGGTTGACCTGCACGAGGACATCGGTGGAGCGGTCGGTCTCACGGACCTCCGCGGCGACGACGCCCTGCACCGATCGGCGGATGGACTCGGCGGCGGAGCGCGGGTCGATGCCGTAGGCGGCGAGCCGCTCGCGATCGAAACGGACGCGGATCTCGGGGAGCCCCTCTCGCGCCGGCGCATCGACCCGAGCGCCGGGTGCCTTCGTCTCCACGGCGGCGGCGAGCGTCTGAGCGCTTCGGGCGAGGGCGTCGAGGCGGCG
>JBIIFW010000250.1:0-4369 GCA_044236985.1 Bradymonadia bacterium
TGCCCAGACGCCGCGCCTCGTCTGCCTCGCGGAGCAGATAGATCAGCACGCCAATGCCCAGCGCCAGGAAGGCAACCAGCATGGTCGTCGCCAGACCGGCGAGCAGATCGACCGACTCATACCAGTCGCGCGGCGGCCGTAACTTGGGTGCAATCTCCACCAGCCAGCGACGCTGCCCGAAGTCGATCACATTCTCTACATGCGAGGTCGAAAGCACCTGCGACAGGTGCTCCTGCGACGAGGAGAAGAGCAACGACCGCTCGTCCTCCGTCGCGTCGTAGATCGCCATGGTCATGCCGCCGAGGTTGAAGGCTTTCAGGATCTGGTCTGTCAGATCGCGGAGCCGCACGGTGGCCACCACCATCCCCTTTACCGGCCCCCGCGCACCCTCTGCCTCCCTGTCCGGCGGCGCATAGGCAGCCTGATAGATGGAGACGCTCCAGGTTCCGTCGCTCTCCGAGCGCATCCGCGTTCGACCTGAGGCCAGCGGCACCGCCGAGGCCCCCGCCTGCTCCAGCCTGCCACGCCGCTCCGGGTCCGAGGCCAGGTCAAAGCCTACACGCTGGCTCCCCACCGGGAGCGCAAAAGCGACCGGGATATGCATCGACACCGCCGGTGCCGGGCTCCAGCCGCTGCCGTCCGGAACAACAATCAGGCGCGGTGGGACTGTATCGTCCTCCACCACCGCCTCAAAGGCCGGCCGGTCTGCCTGCAGCACCACGGGCGCCCACTGCAGCGAGCTGATCATCCGGTAGCGCGCCAGCGAGGGCGAGACGAAACGGGCAAACGAGTCCGCCGACACACCGTCCGTCGCCTCAAAAAACGAGGCCGTCGAACGCGCCACCTCCAGCGGCGAATCGAGACCCCGCTTCACCCGCGACATCAGCTCGCCGGCCCGCACCAAAAAGAGGTCGCGCTGCGCCTTCGAATCCCGGTCCTCGACCCGTTGCCAGAGCTCCAGGCTCACAAGCGTGCCCGAGACAAGGAAGAAGACCGATAGCGCCAGCGCGATGCGGATGACCCGCGACTTCAGCCCGCGCCGCAGACCCAGCGCAGAACGGGTCAGCAGCGATGCACCGCCCTGACCCTTACCACCCTGCGCTTCCCTCTTGTCTCCCATCTACTCCATCTCGAAGCGAACCCCCTGCGCCAACGGCAGCGTGGTTCCGTAGTTCACCGTGTTCGTCGTCCGGCGCATGTAACCCTTCCATGCATCCGAACCCGACTCTCGGCCTCCCCCCGTATCTTTCTCTCCACCAAATGCACCACCAATTTCTGCCCCCGAGGTTCCGAGGTTTACGTTGGATATCCCGCAATCTGAGCCACTTTGCGCCAAAAAGTGTTCTGTCTCCGACAACGACTCCGAGAAGAGCGCGGACGACAGCCCCTGCGACACCCCGTTCTGCAGCGCCAACGCCTCCTCGAACCTCGAGTACCGATGCAGGTAGAGGATTGGCGCGAAGGTCTCGCGCTGCACCACCACCGCATCGGCCGCAATCTCCACCAGCGCGGGCTGCATGTAGAACCCACCGCCCAGGCTCCCCGCGCGCACCCGCTCTCCGCCTGCCAGCAGACGGCCACCATGGGCAACCGCCTCTGCCAGCGCCAGCTCCATCGCCGCGCAGGCCGCCTCGTCGATCAGCGGGCCGACCAGCGTCGAAGGCTCCCGCGGGTCGCCCACGCGCAGGCTCTGGTAGGCTGCCGTCAGCCGCGCGATGAAGCCCTCCGCGATCGTCTCCTGCACCAGCAGCCGGCGCAGCGTCGTGCAGCGCTGCCCCGCCGTCCCCACCGCAGAAAAGAGCGCCGCCCGCAGCGCCAGCTCCTGCCGCGCGCTCGGCGCCACGATCATCGCATTGTTGCCGCCCAGCTCCAGCAGCGAGCGACCCAGGCGGGCGCCAACAACCGCGGCGACCCGGCGGCCCATCGCCGTCGAACCCGTCGCAGAGACCAGCCGATAGACGGGCGATGCAGCGAGCGCCTCGCCCACAGAAGAACCGCCAAAGAGGCACTGGCAGAGACCCTCCGGCGCACCCTCGCGCAGGCAGACCTCCGCAACCAGCTCCATCACCGCCTGGGCACACAAAGGCGCCTTCTCCGACGGCTTCCAGACCACGCTGTCGCCACAGACCAGCGCCAGCATCGCGTTCCAGGCAAAGACCGCCATCGGGAAGTTGAAGGCCGTGATGACCGCCACCGGACCAAGCGGATGCCACTGCTCCATCATCCGGTGCTGCGGCCGCTCGCTCACGATGGTCAGGCCGTGGAGCTGGCGCGACAGACCGACCGCGAAGTCGCACATGTCGATCCACTCCTGGACCTCACCCTCCGCCTCGCTCACCGTCTTGCCCACCTCGAGCGTGATGACCGCGGCCAGCGCCTGCTTCCGCGCCCGCGCCTCCAGACCGATGGCTGCCACCAACCTGCCACGCGCCGGCGCGGGAACCAGCTGCCAGACCGAGAAGGCCGATGCGGCCAGCGCTTCCGCAGCCGCAATCTGCGCCGCGTCGGCCACCTCGACCTCTGCCAGCAGCGCCCCATCCATGGGGCAAAGGCTACCGATCGTGGCGCCCGTGCCACGCGGCGCTGCACCGCTCCAACCTGCCAACCGCCGCACCGCTCCCGTCGCCATCTGCTGCTCCATGATCAGGCTCCGCTCCCTGCGCCAACCACCGCGTCCGGCGACCCGATGCGCGACGCAACCCAGCGCTCGATGAGCCGCTCCGCAAAGTCGGAGGAGACCACAATCTCGTCGCCGCTGAGCCTGTCGGCGGTGTCGGTCGGCAGGTGATACTCCCGCGGCACGCTCGTCCGTGCATCCACCCGGGAGAGCGCCACGGCCGCATAGCCGCGGCCCGCAAAGACGGCTGCGTCGCTGCCACCGACCGGCACAGGCAGCTTCTTCATCGCGGCGAAGCGGCCATCGCTCGCAGCGACCGCTGCGATGCAGCCAACGAGCTCCGGCACGACGGGCGTGATGAACATCTCGCCCTCCTCGAGGTAACGCAGGTCGCCGTTCGAGCAGCCGTCGAGCACAAGGATGAGGGTGCTCTCGCGCGGCCACTCCGCCTGCTTGTCACGGGCCAGCATGGTGGCGCCGCCGAGGCTGGCCTCTTCGCAGCCGGTCGCCACAAAGTTGTACTCCACGCGGGGGTCGCGGCGCAGCCGGAGCCGCTCTGCGAGGATGGTCATCGCGGCGATGCCGGAGAGGTTGTCTGCGGCGCCGGGGACGATGCGGTTGCGGAGCACCACATCGAGGTTGCCCAGCGCGGCGAGAAGCGCCGGAACCGTGAGTGGCAGCGCGAGCCACCAGGGCAGAAGCCGACCGGTTGCAGCCGCCCCGAGCTCGAGCAGCGCCAGCGCAAAGAGTAGGTAGGTGACCAACGCCAGCGGCTTGGTGATGGGCCCCTTGGCGCCGCCCTCTGCCATGCGGGGCGAGAAGATGAACCCCGTGTAGGCGGTATCGGCGTGGCAGGGGATGACGACGCGGAGCAGGGGTTCACCGGCAGCCGGCAGCCGTGCGATCAGGTTCTGCGACGGCCGCCAGGGGAGCAGCCGCCGGAGCACAAAGGCGCGGTGGGTGGCGTCGAGGAAGTAGGAGGTCGCGACGAGCAGATGGAGCAGGCCGCCAACGAGCGGCTGCACGAGCCCTACCCCGGTCGCGACCACGGCGAGGCCGAAGTGGAGCAGCAGGTTGGCGTAGAGGTGGGTGCCGAAGGAGAAGCGGTGCCACGACACCTCGAGCCCCTGCGCGGTGTAGCGCTCGGCAAGGGACTGCTGCAGCCCGAGCTCGTCGGGGCTGGCGGGGGCGCGGCGGGGGAAGCGGGCGGTGAGGTCGGCGATCCAGGCGACGACGCGGGTGGGATGATCGATGGACTGCGGCTGGGTCACGGGCTCTCCTCTTCGATCTCGCCGGCGGGGATGGCCCCGGGGTCGAGGCGGCGGGCAAGCCGGTCGACCCAGCCGCCATAGACGGGATGGTCTTCATAGAGGAGCCGCATGTGGGCGAGGTCGGCGAGGGCCTCCTCTTCGGCACCGGCGGCCAGTCGGGAGACGGCCCGGGTGAGCAGGGCACCGGCGTGGGCGCCATCGGTGGCGAGCGCCTCGGAGGCCTTCGCGACCGCAGCCGGCGCCTTGCCTGCATGCCGAAGCGACTCGGCCTCGCACCAGCCTACCAGCCCGGGCGGACCGTCGAGGCCGGCGGTGACGGCCGTCGCCATGGAGGTGAACTCCTTCCCCGCACCGAAGGCCAGCGCACGGACGGGCGACCGGGCCGGGGCCGTGCGGGCGAGCAGCGCGAGCAGCGGCCCGTCGCCGCGCAGGTAGGCGACCGAGGCCATCCGCTGCAGCCAGGCGGTGGGGATGCCCCAGG
>JBIIFW010000251.1:0-4361 GCA_044236985.1 Bradymonadia bacterium
TGCACGGATGGTCTTGGTGCCGCCCTCGCCGTTGACCTTGATCGAACTGACGAAGAGGAAGCGCTGCACACCTGCGCGCTGCGCTGCCTCCGCGAGCCGCCTGGTCACCTCCACATTTTCGGCCCGATAGCGCTCCTCCGCCTGCGCCTCGTCTTCGTTCATCTGATGTACGCGCGCCGCGAGATGGACGACCGCATCGACGCCCTGGAGCAGGCCTGCCCACCCATCGAAGAGGGTGAGATCGCCGACCTCGACCTCTGTCAGACGGTCTCGGCCTTCTAGTGTTCCGGTTGTGCGCACGGCGGCGAGAACCTCGCACTCCTCGTGCCGGAGGCGCTCGAGCAGCGCTCGTCCCACAAACCCGGAAGCCCCTGTGATCAGCACCCGCTTCATGCTCTCCCCCGTTCCAGGAGTCTGTCGTAGAGTTGCATCGTGCGCGCAGCGACGGCCTGCGCTGAAAACTCGCGTTCGACCATCGCGCGCCCCGTAGCCCCCATCCTTCTTCGGAGCGATTCATCCTCGACGAGCGTCTGAAGGCGGTCGGCCAGCCGCTTCGGGTCGAAGAGCGGGACGAGAAAGCCGTTCTCGCCATCGACGCAGATTTCGCGGCAACCCGGCGTGTCGGTCGTGACGATGGGACGACCGCACGAAGCTGCCTCGAGCAGGAACTTGGGGAGACCCTCGCGGTAGGAGGGCAGGCAGGCGATGTGGGCTTCGCGCAAAATGGCGGGCATGTTGCTTCGGCGGCCCCAGTACTCGACTGCGCCGGCCTCCGCCCAGTCGCGAAGCGTCTCCTCGCTGATGCTGGCAGGGTTCTCCGGGTCGGGGTCGCCGACGAGCGCTACGCGGCATCGGACCCCCCGGTCGCGCAGGAGCTTCGCAGCCTCGTGCAGTTCGCCGACACCTTTTTGCCGAAGCATACGGCCGCCGAAGACGATGAGAGGCAGACCTTGCGGCTCCGGGCTACCTTCGAACTCCGACATGTCGACGCCCGAGCCGCGGATGATCTCGGTCCGATCGAGCGCGATCACGCCGGCATCGGTGAGTAGGGCTCGGTCGTCTGGATTCTGGAACAAGACCACCGCGTTCGGAAGCCGCAAAACCGTGCGGAAGACCGCTCGGATGGCCGCGCGGCTCCAGGCGGTCGCCTGCTTTTCTGGATCGTCGGTGAAGAGGTAGCCCATCCCCGCCAGCGCGTTCACGACAGCGGGTACCCGCGCGAGCCGGGCCGCGAGCGAGCCGTAGACAACTGGCTTGAGCGCCACATGATGAACGAGATCCGGTCGAACCGAGAGGTAGATGGCCGTGAGTTCGGCGACCGACGCGGCCTCACGCAGAGGGCTCGAGCTCCGCCGGCGCATGGTTCGCAGCGGGTGGAGCGTGAAGCCTTCGCTGCGAATCGCCTCGCCGTGGTTCGCCACCCGTGTCACCACGTGGACCTCTGCGCCAGCCTCTCGGGCTGCGCGGGCAACTGGCAGCCTGTGCGAACAGAAGTACCAATCCTCGGTCGTGAAGAAGAGGACACGGGTGCCCGGTTTCATAGGCGATGGTACATGGCTGCGGCTCCGCTGCGTCTGGCCAGAGTCGTAGCGAAGTCTGGCGACTCATGCGAGTAGCGCAGCCTGCTTGCCATTTTGCCGGAGCGGTGTGAGAGCAACTGACGTCTGAATCGGAGGGCGTTGCATGGGTCGAGTTCGAGGAGCGCTGGTGAGGATCGCGCGTGGCTGGGGTCGCATCGAAGGCGCGTTGCATCGCCTCCTGCGGCTGATTCGTCGTCGTGCCGGCCGGGTGCAGCGCGAGGTGGAGGCTGAGGCGCGTCTCGCCGAGGCGGAGGTGCGCCAGGTAGGTGCCCGACTGCTAGAGCCATTCGAGGGCTTCTCACTCTTCGATGCGGTGCTGGGGATCGCGCCGATCTCGACCCAGTACTACGGCCACGGAGCCTTCATGGGCGCCGCGCCGGCGCTGCTCGCCGATGCGAAGTGGCGCAGGATTCTGGCGGTGCTGATGCCCGATGTCTTCGCCGATGTGCGCAAGGCGCTCGACGAGGGCGACCCGATGCCCACCGTCATTGCGATGCTGGAGAACAACCCGGTGATGGCGGCGTTCGGCAGCCTGCAGGCCCACGCGGTCTCGGGCGACGACGAGTCGGAGCACCACCTCGCGGGCATGGAGTGGGACCTCTTCGTCGACCAAGAGCAGATCGAGGCATGGGAGGCGGCCGAGACCGAGGCAGCGCGTCTGCAATGTATGGTGATCGCGGTCAATACCTCGCTGATCGCGCACGCGCGAAGCACCGACACGGTGCAGGAGAGCATGGGGATCTGCCAGTACCGCGATGTGCGCCGGACACCGAAATCGGGGCTCGGCGGCGTGGAGCTGCCAGCCTGGATTGACCTGTATGCTCGGGCGCTGGAGCTAGGCTTTGCCGTCGATTTCGAGGCTGCGCTGGCGCAGATGGAGACGGCGCCACGCATCGATGCCCACGACGCCTGCGAGCTGCATGTCTTCGTCGAGCGGTTCACGATGGAGCGGGCGCTGGAGCTCCACGCGCGGGCTGCGCGGGGGCGCCGGTTTTCAGTCGTCCTGGACATCAAGTCGCTGCGCACGACGCCGGCCTTTCTCAGCGCATTCGTGGCGGAGATGAACCGCCGCGGACTGCATGTTTCGGGCGTTGGGTCGTTCCTTCGGGCAGAGTTGGAGGGTGTGTCGCGGCAGCCGCAAACCGTCTTGGGCGAGCTGCTCGACGGGCCGCGCGAGATTCAGTTCTTTCACTACGCGGGAGACCTTCAGTTTGCCTGCGATGGCGAGCAGATTGTCTATGGTCAGTCGGTGATGTTCAACGGCGCGAGCCTGCTCGACGTGGTGTCTACCGCAGATGGCAGTGCAACCTACAGCGCCAACTACGAGGTGCTCGACGACCTCGAACGGTACCGCGCTCGCCACGGTCTGACGATTGGCTTCTATGTGCAGGAGCCGGACTGCGACGCCGAGGCGGCCTCGCTGCTGTCTGACATCGCCACGGCGCGATCGGAGACCTTCGCGCTCGGGTTCGCCTGGGGAGGGCTCCGCGACGGCGCGAACCTCCCGCGGTCTGGGGCGCCGCGGCTCGGCCTGGGCAGCCAGCGGTTGCTGGAGGTCGTTGGACGAGCGCGGCGCTGGTGTCTGGTGTCGCTGTCGGAGCCGCCGGCGTCGCGTGAAGACGAGGGCAGGCCGGACTAGGCGGCCAGCCGTCCGTTGGGGACGTCGAGCCAGTAGCCCGTCTTGATGACGTTGCGGCAGTTGCCGGTGAGTACGAGCCGGAGGCCTCGGAGGTCGGCGATGTTCACTTCAACAAGCTTCGCATCGGCAATGCTCTGGTCGGTGATGGTGCAGTGGGTGGCCTCGATCGCCCGCGTGTGCTCGCCAAACTGAAGGCATGCCATTGTCATGGCGGAGCGGATGGCCCGCTGCTGTGCCCGCTCCCGATCGAAGTGGGGGTGGGTGAAGTAGTTCCCGGCGTCATGCGAGGCGATAACCGAGTAGTCATCCTTGAGAGCGATGACATCGAAGTCATAGGCGACCGTTGCGTAGTTCTGCAGCGGCTGCGAACGCTTCCGATTGCCGGTGCCCGCCTTCTTGGCCTTTCGCTTGCCGCCACCGCGACGAGCGGCGAGGTCGTCCTGGTCGAGGTCGTCGAAAGAAGAAAAGGCGTGGGGATAGATGAGGTTATTCGACATGAGATACTCCTTCCAGATGCGGCCCGGGGATAAAAATCGGGCCAGGGTTGGGGGCGAAACGACGGCCATCGAGGAGCGCTATTCACATCGAACAGGTGCTCTTCGGGGCGGCCTTACAGTGTAGTCACAGGCCCCATTTCGTCCACCTAGAGGGGTGGAAGGACTTTGCCACCCGGTCCTGGCGGGCTGACTCGCGCCAAATGCCACAAACTGGCCAAAGTTTGGCGCGGGCTGGGGAACACGGTAGGCGGGATGGGCAAGTTTGGGGTAGCCCATGGGTCTGTTACAGGGTTGTCGGATGCGTCAAAGATCATGGAGCGGCCTCCTTTCGGCGGTCGGATTGCTGTTTGCTGGCTGCGAAGTGGAGCAGCCGCTCGACCTCGATGTGTTGGCGGCCGACAGTTATCTGGTCGGCTGTGAAAGTATCCACGGGAGCGCGCTCTTTGAGGAGCAAGAGCGTAGCTGCGATGGCATCGACAACGACTGCGACGGCCTTGTGGACCAGCTGCTGCCGAGCGAGGCGAGTTGCGACACGGGGGCGCTGGGGGCCTGCGCGGTGGGCCGTCGAAGCTGTGCCGCGGGCGGTGATGTCTGCGTTGCGCCCGCGCCTGGACTCGAGCGGCTGGATGGCATCGACAATGACTG